>JBJEZV010000180.1:0-8936 GCA_051887595.1 Comamonas sp. | reverse complement strand
CACGTACCTTGATGCTGGCTTCGAACAACGTGTTGTTCCCTGCTTCCGGCGAGCCTTCCATTGTTCCTTCTCAGGACGTGGTGCTGGGTCTGTATCACGCTACGCGTGACAAGATCAACGGCAAGGGCGAAGGCATGGTCTTCATCGACACCAACGAAGTGCAACGCGCTTTGGATGCTGGCGAAGTCGAACTGCACGCCAAGATCAGCGTGCGCTTGCCTGAGTGGACCAAGGACAAGGCGACGGGCGAATTCGTCAAGAGCGTGAGCTTGGTGGAAACCACCGTGGGCCGTGCTTTGCTGTCGGAGATCCTGCCTAAGGGCCTCCCTTTCAGCCACATGAACAAGGCGCTGAAGAAGAAAGAGATCTCTAAGCTGATCAACTCTTCTTTCCGCAAGTGTGGTTTGAAGGCGACCGTGGTTTTCGCGGACAAGCTGCTGCAAAACGGCTTCCGTCTGTCTACACACGCTGGTTTCTCGGTGTCGATCGACGACATGCTGGTGCCTCCTCAAAAGGCCGGTATCTTGGCGAACGCAGAAGCCGAAGTGAAGGAAATCGAACAGCAGTACGTCTCGGGTCTGGTGACTGCAGGCGAGCGCTACAACAAGGTGGTGGACATCTGGGGCAAGGCCGGTGACGACGTGTCCAAGGTGATGATGGACCAGTTGAAGGTGCAAAAGACCATCGACCGCCACGGCAACGAAGTCGACCAAGAGTCGTTCAACGCGATCTACATGATGGCGGACTCGGGTGCTCGTGGTTCGGCTGCTCAGATTCGTCAGTTAGCAGGTATGCGTGGTCTGATGGCCAAGCCAGACGGCTCGATCATTGAGACGCCTATTACCGCGAACTTCCGCGAAGGCCTGAACGTGTTGCAGTACTTTATTTCGACCCACGGCGCCCGTAAGGGTCTGGCCGACACGGCGTTGAAGACTGCGAACTCGGGTTACCTGACACGTCGTCTGGTGGACGTGACCCAAGACCTGGTCGTGACAGAAAACGATTGCGGCACTTCCAACGGCACGCTGATGCGCGCCATTGTGGAAGGCGGTGAAGTGATCGAATCCCTGCGCGACCGCGTGCTGGGCCGCACCACAGCTGAAGATGTGCTGCACCCTGAAAACCGTGCTGTGCTGTTGCCTGCTGGTACGCTGCTGAACGAAGACCTGATCGAAGAACTCGAAACGCAAGGCGTGGACGAGATCAAGGTGCGTACAGCGCTGACCTGCGAAACCCGCTACGGTTTGTGCGCTAAGTGCTATGGCCGTGACCTGGGTCGCGGCGGTATGGTGAACCTGGGTGAAGCTGTCGGCGTGATCGCTGCGCAGTCCATCGGTGAGCCTGGTACCCAGCTGACCATGCGTACCTTCCACATTGGTGGTGCAGCGTCGCGTGCAGCTATCGCTTCGAGCGTGGAAGCCAAGTCCAACGGTACGATTGGCTTTAACGCCACCATGCGTTATGTGTCCAACACCAAGGGCGAGCTGGTTGTGATTTCCCGTTCCGGCGAAATCATCATCAGTGAAAACGGCCGTGAGCGTGAGCGTCACAAGGTGCCTTATGGCGCGATCTTGACCATCAAGCCTGATGAAACCATCAAGGCTGGCAAGATCTTGGCCAACTGGGACCCACTGACCCGACCCATCATTACCGAATACGCCGGTCAGGTGAAGTTCGAGAACGTGGAAGAAGGTCTGACCGTGGCCAAGCAGGTAGACGATGTGACCGGTCTGTCGACCCTGGTTGTGATCGACCCCAAGCGCCGTGGTTCTGCCAAGGTGGTGCGTCCTCAGGTCAAGCTGATCGATGCCAACAACCAAGAAGTCAAGATCCCCGGCACCGACCACTCGGTGACGATTGGCTTCCAGGTCGGCGCGCTGATCCAAGTGCGCGATGGCCAAGAAGTGGGCCCTGGCGAAGTGCTGGCACGTATCCCTGTGGAAGGTCAGAAGACCCGAGACATTACCGGTGGTTTGCCACGTGTGGCCGAACTGTTCGAAGCACGTACGCCCAAGGACAAGGGTACGCTGGCTGAGATGACCGGTACGATCTCCTTTGGTAAGGAAACCAAGGGCAAGGTCCGCCTGCAGATCACCGATCTGGAAGGCAAGGTCTGGGAAGAGCTGGTGCCTAAGGAGCGCAACATTCTGGTCCACGAAGGCCAGGTGGTGAACAAGGGTGAATTGATTGTGGACGGCCCTGCTGACCCACAAGACATTCTGCGTCTGCTGGGTATCGAAGAGCTGTCGCGCTACATCGTGGACGAAGTACAGGACGTGTACCGTCTGCAGGGCGTGAAGATCAACGACAAGCACATCGAGGTGATCGTTCGCCAGATGCTGCGTCGTGTGGTGGTCGAGAACCCAGGCGAATCCACTTACATCGCTGGCGAGCAAGTGGAGCGTTCGGAAATTCTGAACACCAACGAAGCGCTGCAAGCCCAAGGCAAGATCCCTGCCACGTATTCCAACGTGCTGCTGGGTATTACCAAGGCTTCGCTGTCGACCGACTCGTTCATCTCTGCGGCTTCCTTCCAGGAAACCACCCGCGTGCTGACCGAAGCTGCGATCATGGGCAAGCGCGACGAGCTGCGCGGCCTGAAGGAAAACGTGATCGTGGGTCGTTTGATCCCTGCCGGTACAGGTTTGGCCTACCACCAGGCACGCAAGGCCAAGGAAGCCATGGACGACGCCGAGCGCCGTGCCATCGCCGAAGCCGAAGCGGCTGAAATGGCGGGTCAAGACGCTACAGCCGAAGACAGCGCTGCGTAATCTCAGCGCCGTTTGAACGGCACAACGCTCCCTATCCACTGCTGGTGGGTAGGGAGCGTTTTTTTGTGGGCTTCATTTTTCAGTAAGCTGTGGGCATGTGGATTTTGTCTTTGGAATGGCTGCTGTTGGCAGTCTTGGTGTTTTGGGTGGTAGGTGCCTACAAGCGCCTCAAGCGAATGCGACAGCAAGCCAAGCAAGCATTTACGGGTGTAGATGCTCAGTTTGTGCAATTGCTGGCGCTGCTGCGGGAAGTGGCAGCTGGCGAGCAAGCGTCTGAAACACCGGAGAACGCTACAGCGCCCGCGCATGCACAGCGTGCCTTGGCGCCGACTGCAGATTTGCTAGAGAACGCACTGGCCCAAGCACGGATGCATCCGCTGCGCCCCGAGGTGATTGCGCGGCTCGACAGCGTCTGGCAAAGCCTTCAAGTGGCGTGGCATGCCTATGCGCAACTGGCACAAGCACCTACCAGCACTGCGTCTGCAGGCGATGAGTCAACAGCACAGCGCTGGATGCAGCTGCACACCTTGCAAGAACACAGCCTGGAGCAATTCAATGCTGCAGTGCGAACCTATAACCAAGCGATCACTGCGTTTCCCAGCTGTGCCATCGCTCGTATCAGTGGCCATCGACATGGCCGAGTTTTTCAAAAAGACGCTGCCCTGTTGGTGCAGCAACAAGCATGACGCGCACAATTTTTCCGCACTCCGCCGCTGAGGCTGAGGCTTCGCCTTCCTCCCACTCCATTGCGCTGTGGCAGCAGCTGCAGCATGTCGCGCAGGGCTTGCAAATGGTGGCCAGCGGCCAATCGGGCAATACCGCACTGGCTGCAGTGCCTGCACGTTTGCGCCCGGGTGTACAGGCGTTGCTGTTTCAGGTGTTGCGCAACTGGGGGCGCGCCCAGGCTTTGCGCAAGCTGTTGGCACCGAAGGCACCACCCGCCAAAGTGGATGCCTTGTTGTGCACGGCACTGGCTTTGGCGTGGGATACGGCACAAGCCCCTTATGAGCCTTTTACGCTGGTCAACCAAGCGGTAGAAGCTGCCAAGCGTGGACACGCTGTGAAGCAATCTGGGTTTATCAATGCTTGTCTGCGACGCTTTTTGCGTGAACGCGATGCATTGGTGCAGTCGACCGATAGCGATCCAGTGGCGCGCTGGAACCATCCACTGTGGTGGATTCATCGTCTGCAAAAAGACCATCCAGACCATTGGCAGCAAATTTTGCAGGCCAACAACGCCCAAGCGCCGATGAGCTTGCGCGTGAATGTGCAAAAAAGCTCCAACAGTGCCTATGTGGCGCAGTTGCAGGCGATGGACTGGGAAGCACAGTGCTTTGGTGCCAGCGGTGTGCAGCTGGCACGTGCCCAAAATGTAGGTGCGCTGCCGGGCTTTGCACAAGGTGTGGTGTCGGTACAAGACGGTGCCGCGCAACTGGCCGCGCTCCTTTTGCTGCAAGGTGTGGCGAATCAAGGGCCTATGCATTTCCTCGACGCATGCGCTGCACCCGGTGGAAAAACGGCCCATCTGCTGGAGGTGGCAGGTGATAAGGCTTCGGTGGTGGCGCTGGAAGTCGATGCTGAGCGCAGTCAACGTATTCATGACACCTTGGAACGCGTGGGTGTCGCGCATCAGGCCAAGGTCATGGTGGCCGACGCAGCGCAGCCTGAGCAGTGGTGGCAGCAAGCCAACGGGGGCACGCTTTTCGATGCCATTTTGCTGGATGCGCCATGCACGGCTTCGGGCATTGTGCGGCGTCACCCTGACGTGCGATGGCTGCGCCGTGAAAGCGATGTGGCGCAGCTGGCGCAGATCCAGTCGCGCATGCTGGATGCGCTATGGCCTTTGCTGAAAGTCGGCGGACGCATGCTGTATTGCACCTGCTCTGTCTTTAAGGCGGAAGGTGATGCGCAGCTGCAAGCGTTTCTTGCACGCAACACACAGGCGCAGTTGTTGCCCTCGCCCGGACATTTAATTCCCGGAAAACGCGAAGCAGGCCAAGACGTCCCAGACAATGGCGCTGGTGACCACGACGGATTCTTCTACGCCCTGCTGCAAAAAAATGCCTGATGCTGCGCATCGGCACGTGCTGTCACGCCGTGCCGTGCTGGCCCAGGCGTTGCTGATGACGGTGCCCGCATGGGCACATAGTCCCCAAGACACGCAGATGCCAGAGTCCGAGTCTGAGCCTTCGTGGGACGGGCAAAGCCTGCAGTTGCAAACGCGCGATGGCGATGTTTACCTGTCTGCACCCATGACGTGGCCTTTGCCCGAGCTGGTGGAAGATGCACTGTACAAAGGCATTCCTGTGCACTTTGTGCTGGAGGCTGAGCTGCTGCGCGAACGTTGGTACTGGAGCGACCAAGTGTTGATGCAAGCCCAGCGCTATATGCGACTGAGCTTTCAGCCTCTGACACGCCGTTGGCGATTGACAACCGGAGCGCAGCCGTTGGAGGACCAAGCTGCGCGTGGCGTGCTGGCCAGCACTTACGACAGTTTGCAAGAAGCCTTGGCCGTCATGCAGCGGCTGGCGCACTGGCGTCTGGGGCCACGCAGCGAGTTGCCCGACGATGGCGAGCTGCTGGTGCAGCTGCGCTTTCGCATTGACTTGTCGCACTTTCCTCGGCCCTTGCAAATTGGTGCATTGGGGCGCTCAGGCTGGAACTTGCTGGTCACGCAAAGCCAGCGTGTGCCCCTGTCTGCGCTGTAAGAAAGAGCACAGCCATGCAAGCGACAGCCACTACCCGCAAAAGAAGTCGTTGGGCGCTAGGTATTGCCGGGGCAGCCATGTGTGCGATTGGGCTGGTGCTGCTGTTTTTGCTCATGCAGACCACCAACAACCGCGAGTTGTATGAGCGCCATTACACGTGGTTGTTTGGACTGAATGTATTGGTTGCTGCGGCATTGCTGTTGGTGCTGCTGTGGATGGGCATCCGGCTGGCGGTGCGCTGGCGTCAGCGCCGGTTTGGCAGTCGGCTCTTGCTCAAACTGGCTGCCATTTTTGGGTTGGTGGGCGTGATTCCCGGCCTGCTGATCTATGTGGTGTCTTACCAGTTTGTGGCGCGCTCGATTGAAAGCTGGTTTGACGTCAAAGTCGAAGGCGCCCTCAGTGCAGGGGTCAATCTGGCCAGTGTGACGCTGGATACGATTGCCAATGACATGGGCAATAACGCACGCTTGGCCAGTCAGCAACTCTCGCAGGTCTCAGACGCTGCTGCTGGCCTGACGCTGGAGCGTATTCGTGATCAGCTTGGCGCCAATGACGTCGTGCTGTGGAACAACGCCGGTGTTGCAGTTGCCAGCGCCGGACACTCGTTGTTGGAATTGCGTCCGGAGCGACCCAGCAACCAGGTGCTGCGCAATTTGCGCGCAGGTGGCAAGCCCGTGGTGTCGGTGGAAGGGCTCGATGATGCGGCGGGCTTGGAAAGCGGCGTGCGTGTCGAAGAAGTGTTTGTCAAAGTGCTGGTGCTGGTGAGCAGCACGCGCTTTGAATTGCTGGCGGAGCCCCGTTATTTGCAAGCAAGCATTCCTTTGCCTGCTGCCTTGGTGACCAATGCACTGGCGGTGCAGGAAGCCAATCGCGAATACCAAGAACGTGCGCTGGCGCGCGAGGGTTTGCAGCGCATGTATATCGGCACCTTGACGCTGAGCCTGTTCTTGGCCGTGTTTGGTGCGGTGCTGCTGGCCGTGTTGTTGGGCAATCAATTGGCGCGCCCGTTGCTCGTGCTGGCGCAAGGGGTGCGCGATGTGGCGCGTGGCGACTTGACGCCCAAAATGGCTTTGCAAACACAGGACGAGTTGGGCGGCCTGACACGCTCATTTGCGCTGATGACCCAGCAGCTGCTGGATGCACGCACGGCGGTGGACAAAAGCATGGGCGAGGTCAAGGCGGCACGCACCAACTTGCAAACGATTTTGGACAACCTGACCTCCGGCGTCATGGTGCTGGATGCGCAGTGGCATGTGCTGTCCATCAACCCTGGTGCGACGCGGATTTTGAAGCTGCCCATGGCCATCTATATTGGTCGCCCGCTCAACCAAGTCCCCGGTTTGCAGGCATTAGCCAGCTTGGTGAGTGAACAATTCGAGAGCTTTCTGGGTGAACCAGCCACGGGCGGTGGGCGCGACCGTTGGCAGCAGGTGCTGGAGCTGCCGACGCACAGCGGCAGCGGCGCTGCAGAAGGCGAGGTGGTGCAAGACAAAACCACCTTGGTCATTCGTGGTGCAGAGCTGCCCCAAGCCCGTCGCTTGATTGTGTTTGACGATATTTCGGAGATTGTCTCGGCCCAGCGCTCCAAAGCCTGGGCGGAAGTGGCGCGGCGTGTGGCGCATGAAATCAAAAATCCTCTCACGCCGATCCAACTGTCGGCCGAACGACTGGAAATCAAGCTGGCAGACAAACTCGAAGGCCCTGACCAAAGCCTGCTGCGCCGCAGCGTGAAAACCATCGTGGATCAAGTCGCTGCCATGCTGCGGCTGGTCAATGAGTTCCGTGACTATGCGCGATTGCCTGCGGCTGAGTTGCAGCCGCTGGACCTGAACGCCTTGGTCCTTGAATTGATGCAGCTGTATGGCGAAGAAACCGCTGCCGTTCCTGTGCGTGCCAAGCTGGATGCGCAATGCCCTTGGATTGCAGGTGATGCGCAGCAACTGCGCCAAGTGATTCACAACTTGGTGCAAAACGCCCAAGATGCGACCTTGCAACACGGGGCTGATTTGGCGCCCGGTGAAGCTGTGGTGGAAATTACGACGCAGTGGATAGAGAGCAGCAAGCGTGTGCGCTTGTGTGTCAGTGACCGTGGCACTGGTTTTGCTCCGCACATCTTGCAGCGGGCTTTCGAGCCCTATGTGACAACCAAGGCCCGAGGAACTGGTTTAGGCTTGGCGGTCGTAAAAAAAATTGCGGACGAACATGGGGCTCGCATTGATTTGGCGAATCGTATGGATAACGGCATGGTGCAAGGCGCGCTAGTGTCGCTATCATTTGTCCCTGTGAGCACCGAGGCACCGTGAGGGGCGGTGAACCTAATATACGTAGTACATAGGCGTTTCGAAACTCATGGCAAACATACTGGTAGTGGATGACGAACTGGGGATTCGAGATCTTCTTTCGGAGATCTTGAATGATGAAGGACACAGTGTTGAGCTGGCAGCCAACGCAACCCAGGCGCGTGCTGCGCGCTTGGCGGGCAATTTTGATCTGGTGCTGCTGGACATCTGGATGCCCGATACCGACGGCGTCTCGCTGCTCAAGGAATGGTCCACCAACGGCTTGCTGACCATGCCCGTCATCATGATGAGTGGACATGCCACGATTGATACTGCGGTTGAAGCTACGCGCATTGGCGCACAGTCGTTTCTGGAAAAGCCCATCACCATGCAAAAGCTGCTTAAGGCGGTGGAGCAAGGGCTGGCCAAACCCAGTAGCGGCCCAGCGCCTCAGGCCAAATTGCCCACAGGCGTGGCGCCGATCGCGCAGGCCAGCAGCAGCGACAACGTCTCTAGCTACAGCGAAGCGCCCCAGCGCACCATCCTCACCAATCGCATGGGGCTGGACAACTTGCCCAGCGCCCACCAAGACTTCGACCTTGACCGCCCTTTGCGCGAAGCGCGTGACGGTTTTGAAAAGGCCTATTTCGAGTTTCACTTGGCCCGCGAAGGCGGCTCTATGACGCGTGTGGCCGAGAAAACCGGATTGGAGCGCACCCACCTCTACCGCAAACTGCGCCAGCTTGGGGTGGACCTGGGTCGTAACCGACGCGGTTAAGAGAAATTGCGCATCTTCTCGAAGAGCGCCTGAAACTCTCTTACAATGCGACCAGTTCTTCTGCTGCAACACATAGTGGTGCAGCAGACAGGCCCGGTAGCTCAGTTGGTAGAGCAGCGGATTGAAAATCCGCGTGTCGGCGGTTCGATCCCGTCCCAGGCCACCAAATTCAAAGCCCTTGATCAGCAATGCTCAAGGGCTTTTTGCTGTCTGAAGCTTAACCAGCAGTGCTGCCATCATGTGAATGGCTGATAAATATAAAACCAATAGCTACATGCCATTGGTATATATGGTTTTCAAAGTTATTTGTATTTGAAAACATTGTGGAATAAAGGATGAAAGCTGCCTTATTTGATGTTTTTGGAGCTGCTCGCCACTTCGCTTGTTCGGCTATCGCAGG
>JBJEZV010000179.1:6149-8940 GCA_051887595.1 Comamonas sp. | reverse complement strand
GACAAGATTCTGATTCTTGACTTTGGCTCCCAGGTCACACAGCTGATCGCACGCCGCGTGCGCGAAGCCCATGTGTACTGTGAAGTCCACCCCTGCGATGTGAGCAGCGACTGGGTGCGCGAATTTGCCGCTGATGGCAAGCTCAAGGGCATCATCCTGTCGGGCAGCCACGCTTCGGTCTACGAAGTGGACGATCGCGCGCCTGACGCTGTTTTTGAACTCGGCATTCCCGTGCTGGGCATTTGCTACGGCATGCAAACCATGGCCACCCAGCTGGGCGGCAAAGTGGAAGGCTCCAACACCCGCGAATTTGGCTACGCCGAAGTGCGCGCCCACGGTCACACTAAGTTGCTGGAAGGCATCCAAGACTTCGTTACCGACGAAGGTCACGGCATGCTCAAGGTTTGGATGAGCCATGGTGACAAGGTGACGCAGTTGCCTGAAGGCTTCAAGGTCATGGCCTCGACCCCTTCGTGCCCCATCGCCGGTATGGCCGACGAAGCACGCCGCTTCTACGCTGTGCAGTTCCACCCTGAAGTCACGCACACGGTGCAGGGCGCTGCCATGCTCAACCGTTTTGTGCTGGACATTTGCGGCACACAAGCGGACTGGATCATGGGCGACTACATCGAAGAAGCCGTTGCCAAGATCCGCGAACAAGTCGGTGACGAAGAAGTCATCTTGGGCTTGTCCGGCGGTGTGGATTCGTCCGTCGCTGCTGCACTGATCCACCGCGCCATTGGTGACCAGCTGACTTGCGTGTTTGTGGACCATGGTCTGCTGCGCTTGAACGAAGGCGACATGGTCATGGACATGTTCGCCGGTAAGTTGAACGCCAAGGTCATTCGCGTGGACGCTTCTGAGCTGTTCTTGGGCAAGCTGGCTGGAGTGTCGGAGCCCGAAGCCAAGCGCAAGATCATCGGTGGCCTGTTCGTCGATGTGTTCAAGGCTGAAGCTGCGAAGTTGAAGGCTGCCAACGCTGGCTCCAAGGGTGCAACTTTCCTGGCCCAAGGCACGATTTACCCCGACGTGATCGAGTCGGGCGGCGCCAAGTCCAAGAAGGCCGTGACCATCAAGAGCCACCACAACGTGGGTGGCTTGCCAGAGCAACTGGGCTTGAAGCTGTTGGAACCTCTGCGCGACTTGTTCAAGGACGAAGTGCGCGAACTGGGCGTGGCCTTGGGGCTGCCCCGTGGCATGGTCTACCGCCATCCCTTCCCAGGCCCTGGTCTTGGCGTGCGCATCTTGGGTGAAGTCAAGAAGGAATACGCCGACCTGCTGCGCCGCGCGGATGCCATCTTCATCGAAGAGCTGAACAACTGGATTGACGAGAAGACCGGCAAGAGCTGGTACGACCTGACCAGCCAAGCCTTCACCGTGTTCTTGCCCGTCAAGAGCGTGGGCGTGATGGGCGACGGCCGCACCTACGACTACGTCGTAGCCCTGCGCGCTGTGGTCACCAGCGACTTCATGACCGCCGAATGGGCAGAGCTGCCTTACGGCCTGCTCAAGAAGGTCTCTGGTCGTATCATCAATGAAGTGCGTGGCATCAACCGCGTGACTTACGACGTGTCGACGAAGCCACCAGCAACGATTGAGTGGGAGTAATCCCGCGTCTCACATTGCCTCGCAATAGGTGGTGACAAAAAGCCTCGCAGATCAATGGTCTGTGAGGCTTTTTATTTGGAACTGTATTCCTTCAGGATCGCTGCAAGCCTGAAAATGCAGGCTTTATGACTTGTCATGCGCAAGGAGCTACTTTTGAAATTTAACCCCACGCCTGCCGAGTTGCTCGTGACTTACCAACATGCTGTGGCGGATGCTGCGCACAAGCAAGGCCTGATTCAAACTGTCGCACGCAAAGGTCCCAAGGCCATTGCTGCTGCAGTGGATGCTGCGGCTAAAGCCAACAAGCGACGCAACAGCTATGCCGCGAAATTGCGAGAGTGGGGGGTGGATGTGACAGCGTTGGATGCTGCAGCTTGATGCATGTGCTGGCACTTTGCAGCACATGAGGCTGCGGCGCGCTGGTGAGCAACGAATGCATGCGCAGGCACGTATGGAAATTGTTTTTAGTTAGTATGGGCCAGTCGTTCTGCATTGCGGCTTTGGGGAGCGTCTAAAGCCTTGCGCTTGGTGATGCACAGGCAGGCCGTGCGTTACGTGCATCAAGTCAGGTTTAGGCTGAAAGTTTTCAAATGTTCGATTGGGTCCCGGTAGTTTTTGTCACGTTCAAGGGCGTCATTTTTCTCACGTGCATGTTCTTTGCCATCAAGTGGCACTATGACCAGGGCAAGAAGCAAGGAAAAGATACGCGCACCCTGTTGCGCTCCAGCGCGTTGATCGCGCTGGCTTTTGTGGTGGCGGTGGCCGCTGTACTGGGTTTGACCATGTATTTTGCAAGCCGGATGGGGATGGATTTAAGCCTCTGACTGTTGCCATGTGCTGACATCTATGGGTGCTGTAAAGATGGATGGCCCAGCGGCTGTCAGCATGCAAAGGAAAAAAGCGCGGAGCTTATCGACAAGCGCCGCGCTTTTTTTTGTGGTAGCCGGTTTTATGCAGCGGCGGTTGTCTTGTCCAACCCCAGCAAACGAACAGCGTTGTCTTTGAGGATGCCAGGCATCACTTCAGGCTTGAAGCCAGCCGTTTCAAAGTCGCGCATCCAGCGGTCGGGGGTGATCAGGGGGTAGTCACTGCCAAAGAGCACACGGTCTTTGAGCAGCGTATTGGCGTACTGCACCAGCTGCTTGGGGAAATACTTGGGGCTCCACCCGGACAAATCAATCCA
>JBJEZV010000179.1:3915-6049 GCA_051887595.1 Comamonas sp. | reverse complement strand
ACTGCACCAGCTGCTTGGGGAAATACTTGGGGCTCCACCCGGACAAATCAATCCACACATTGGGTTTGTGCAATGCCACAGAGATGGCTTCGTCTTGCCAAGGGAAGCTGGGGTGGGCCATAACAATTTGCATGTCGCCAAAATCGACTGCAACGTCATCAAGGTGCATAGGGTTGCTGTTGGACAAACGCAAGCCGCCGCCGCAGCGCATGCCACTGCCAATGCCGCTATGGCCGGTATGGAAGATGGCAGGCAGTTTGTAGTGGTTGATCACCTCGTAGATAGGCCACGCCATGCGATCGTAGGGGTGAAAACCTTGAACCGTGGGGTGAAACTTAAAGCCCTTGATGCCTTCTTCCAAGATCAAACGCTCTGCTTCGCGTGCGCCCATCTTGCCTTTGTGGGGGTCGATGCTGCCAAAAGCAATCATCACGTCGCTATTGGCTTTGGCAGCCGCTGCAATTTCTTCGTTGGGAATGCGGCGACGACCGATTTGCGACTCGCTGTCCACCGTGAACATCACCAAGCCAATATTGCGTTCGCGGTAATAGTCGACGGTCTCTTGAATGGTAGGACGGCGGTTGCTGCCAAAGTATTTATCGGCTGCGCGATCGTATTCTTCGGCATAGTTGTCAAAAGGGTTCCAGCAGCTGACCTCAGCGTGGGTGTGAAAGTCAATTGCGACCAAAGATTCGTGATTCATAGTGCTCCCTGTCTGTTGTTGTGTGACGCCGCCGACGTCAATGCTAGAGGTAAGTTTTGGTCAACAGCTTGATCAGCTGCTGACGCTCGTTGGCGCTGAGATGCCGCAAATGTTCAGCTTCTGAAGCTTGTATGCGTTGCTCCAGCGTCTCAACCAATTGCGCACCATGTGCTGTCATGTACAGACCGGCCGCGCGCCGGTCATGGACATGCTGCTTTTTGGTGATGTAACCCAAGCGAATCAATTTGTTCACCAAGGTGACCACATTGGGAGGAAGCAGGCGCAAGGATTGGCAAATATGGCTGCTGGTGATGCCTGGGTTGGCCTTGATCAGCGAAAGTGTAGAAAACTCCACCACTTTTAAATCAAAGCCATCGACTGCCTTGGCGAATACGGAAACCAAGCGCATGCTGGCACGGCGGGCGTGGTAGCCCACCAGCGATTCCAGAAAACCGTTGTCGATCACTTCGGGGATGGGCAGAGTCGTCAAATCCTTGGCTTCCATAACATGCACTCCATGAGACGCGTGAAGCAGTGCCCCATGCGTGCATCAGGCTCAAGCGTGGGCTGCAAAGGCTGAGGCATTGACCATGGAAGCGTGCTTCCATTGGTTTTTCATCAGCTGAATGCGCCATTGAAATTCAGGAATGATGCGCTGCTGTACCAGCTGCAAGGGGCCAGCCCAGCGCGCATCTTCCACATGGGCGTGACTGGCAATTCTCGCCCAAGCCCAGCCCATTAAAACGATGGCCACGCAGCGCAGGTAATCATTGGCGGTACGCAGGCCAAGTTCTGGCTCTTCGCTCACACCTTGTACCAGCAACGTGGTGAAGTAACGCAGCTCTGCCAGTTTGCGCAGCACCTCGGCATCTAAGGGTTGGGAAGCATCCAGACTTTCGCGCAGCGACAGCAACCACTGCGACAGGGCTTTGCCTTGATCGGGCATGACTTTGCGCATCAGCAAGTCGATGGCCTGAATTTCATTCGTGCCTTCGTAAATCATGCTGACACGCGCATCGCGCACGATTTGTTCAATACCCCATTCACGCACATAGCCGTGACCACCAAACACCTGCAGACACTGACTTGCACCGAGGAAGGCTTGCTCAGTCCATACAGATTTGAGCACCGGTGTAATCAAGGCACACCATTGCTCGGCCGAGTGCTTGTCGCTCGGTTGCGTGGCGTGGGCGGCTTTGTCCAACTGCAGTGCGGTTTGGTAAGCGAGCAGACGCCCGCCATCAATCCATGCGCGCTGTTCATCCAAGATGTGGCGCATGGCGGGATGTTCGATCAAAAGGTCCGCGCTGTCTTGCGGACCACGAGAGGGCGGAATGGCGCCTGCCACTCGCATCTGACGGCGCTCTTGAGCGTATGTGTGCGCTTTTTGCCATGCAGCATCCAGCAAACCCATGCCTTGCAGCGCCACAT
>JBJEZV010000179.1:0-3815 GCA_051887595.1 Comamonas sp. | reverse complement strand
GTGTGCGCTTTTTGCCATGCAGCATCCAGCAAACCCATGCCTTGCAGCGCCACATTCAAGCGTGCAGCGTTCATCATGACGAACATGGCTTTGAGGCCTTGGTGGGGTTCGCCAATCAGCCAGCCGCGCGCATTTTCAAAACGCATGCTGCAAGTGGGGCTGCCGTGCAAGCCCATTTTTTCTTCGATGCGATCGCAAAAGACACCATTGACCGTTTGCGGCTCTGCGCGATTCCACAACTTGGGCACCAAGAACAGCGACAGGCCTTTGGGGCCTTGTGGGGCGTCGGGCAGACGTGCCAGTACCAGATGCAAGATGTTGGCTGTCCAGTTGTGTTCACCGCCAGTGATAAAAATCTTGCTGCCATCAATGCGGTAGGTAGGACCCAGAGCGTCATCGCCATCAGGCGTGGCCTTGGTGCGTACCGAGCCTAAATCGCTGCCGGCGTTGGGTTCAGTCAGGCACATCGTGGCCAGTACTTCACCTGAAACAAGCTGTGGCAAAAATACTTCTTGCAATGCCGTGCTGGCGTGGCTGCGCAAACAGTCATAGGCACCGTGTGTCAGCCCTGGAGACATGGTCCAGGCGTGGTTGGCTCCCCATAGCCACTCAAACAAAACGCTTTCTAAAATTTTGGGAAGGCCTTGTCCTCCATGCTCAGGATCGGAGGCCAAAGAGGGCCATCCATTGGCGCAAAAGGAGGCGTAAGCTTCTTTGAAACCTGCAGGTGTTGTGACTTGCCCTTCGCTCCAAGAGCATCCGGCTTCATCACCCTCGTGCGACAAAGGGGCTACGACATCGCCCACCCATTCACTGGCAGCGTGCAGCACCTGGCTGGCTAACTCTTGGTCAATGTCTTGAAAGGCTGGCAGTGACTGCCATTGTTGGTCTGCTTGAAGAACCTTAAAAAGCAGGAAATCTTGTTCGGAAGCTTGAGGGCGGTAAGTCATGGAGCAATGGGGTGGCCCTGCCACCCCCAAAAAACAGCGGCATTACCTCACTGATGCCCACCAAAGGCAAGAATTTGTTGGTGAGGCAATGCCGCTTCAGGAGAAATTAAGAATCCGCAGAGAAGCCAATCTTCTTGACCAGAGGGCCCCAGCGCTCGTATTCAGCTTCTTGCTGGCGCAGCATTTCTTCAGGTGAAGAAGGCGATGCGATCAGGCCCACCATGCCGATGTTGTCCTTGACGGCAGGTTCGCTCAGCGCGCGGGTAATTGCCTCGTGG
This sequence comes from Comamonas sp., assembly GCA_051887595.1. GTDB lineage: Bacteria > Pseudomonadota > Gammaproteobacteria > Burkholderiales > Burkholderiaceae_C > Comamonas. The sequence continues at coordinate 2,587 of JBJEZV010000179.1, read as the reverse complement.
GCGTTGGAACGAACTGCGGCAGGGGTCTTGGCATTGGCGTAGAACCCGAACCATTCTTCGGTGGTCAGATCGCCAAAACCTTGCTCTGCGAAGGTCGGCACATCGGGCAGGTAAATATTGCGCTGAGGGCCGCTGGTAGCCAACACACGCAGTTTGCCTGCCTTGTAGTAGCTCAGGTAGTCGCCGCTGGGGTTCATGCACGAAGCAATCTGGCCGCCCACCAGGTCGGCAATATTAGGCGCAGTACCGCGGTAAGGCACGTGGTTGAGCTTCACACCTGAGCTCATGCTCAGCAACACGCCGATCAGGTGAGGCAAAGAGCCTGCGCCTGGGCTGCCGTAGTTGGCTTTTTCAGGGTTGGCCTTGGCCCACTCCAAGAAGTCCTTGAGGGTCTTCACGCTCTCGGGCACGGCTGGGCCAATGGCCAAACCATGGTGCATCACAGCGCCGATGGAGATGGGCTCAAAGTCCTTGGCGGTGTACGACAGCTTGCTATAGATGTGGGGATAAACCGAGAAGGCCGAAGACTGCGACAGCGCAATCACCGAACCATCACCGGGGCTGTTCTTCAGCGTTTCCAAAGCGATACGGCCACCGGCACCGGGTTTGTTTTCCACCACACCCATGTTCTTGGTGTAGCTGGAGTTGCCAATGCGCTCAGACACGCGACGTGCCACGGTGTCGCCTGCACTACCAGCAGGGAAGCCGTAAAGCACGCGCACTTGGTCGATGGGCTTGGATTGCTGTGCGTGCACAGCCACAGGGCCCAGTGCTGCCATGGCAGCGCCTGCGCCCAAAGTTTTAACGAAACTACGACGATCTTGCATAACCTGTCTCCTGAATAGTTGTGATTGCGGTTACATGAAATGCACAGGCCAGCATGCACCTGTGCGGGGGAATCGTCATGGCCAAGTGTTAACGAGGTGCCATGCGTAAAGCTCCGTCCAGGCGTATCACTTCACCGTTGAGGTGATCGTTGTGCACGATGTGGCACGCCAGATCTGCAAACTCCGAAGGAGCGCCCAGGCGCTTCGGAAACGGAATGGATTTGGCCAGATTGCTTTGCACATCCTCTGGCAGCTCTTTCATCAAAGGCGTGGCAAACAAGCCAGGGGCAATAGTGCACACACGGATGCCAAACGTTGCCAGATCGCGTGCCATGGGCAGCGTCATGCTGGTGATGCCGCCTTTAGACGCGCTGTAGGCTTGCTGACCGATTTGGCCATCAAAGGCTGCAACAGAAGCCGTAAACACGATCACGCCACGCGCACCGTCGTTGAGCGCTGGCAACTGGGCGCAGCGTGCGGCAAACAGGCGCGTGACGTTGTAGCTGCCAATCAGGTTGATGCGCACGACTTGCTCGAAAGCTTCCAGTGGGGCCGGTTCTCCATCTTTACCAATCACGCGCTTGGCAGTTCCGATGCCCGCCACATTCATCAGAATGCGTGGCGCCGCTCCCCATCGGGATTCGATGTCATCGAGGCATTGGTTGACGGTAGCGGTGTCGGTGATGTCACAGGCATAAGCACGGCCACCGATCTCTTGGGCCACACGCTGCGCGCCATCAAGATTACGGTCCAGCACAGCAACGCGCGCGCCTTGGGCGGCCAGGGCGCGCGCAGTGGCTTCACCAAGACCTGAGCCGCCGCCAGTCACCACAGCGATTTGAGATTGAATATCCATAGTGCAAAAATCGATCGTCAGATTTAGGCCGTTGCTACAGGCTCACAAGGCTGGGAGGCGGCTTGTGGCTTCAAAATAAAGGGCAGTGCATCGTTGTACAAAGCATCCACCAAACTGGCACGGTGGCTCAGCACGGCGCGCTGGTTCAGTGAGCCCTTGTCGGTGATCTCACCGAGCTCAATCGACGGTGGCTGCACCGCTGCCACAGCGCGTGCGATGCGCGTAGCGCTGCCGGTCGCAGTTGTGAGCAGCTGGTTGAGGGCAGCTTGGAAATGGGCCTGCACGGGAGCACTGTGCATGATGGCTTCCCAGCTGGAGCCTGCAGGCAAACCACTGAGTTGTGCGCAGCTGGGCGCGCCAAAAATCAAAGCGCCAATTTCGTTGCGGTCCAAGCCTGTCAGCACCACGTCGTGAATATAGGGCGCGCCCGCTTGGATGATCTTGGCGCGCAGCGGACCGACGTTGACAAAAGTACCTGTGGCCAGCTTGAAATCTTCAGCAATGCGCCCGTCGAAGCACAGACCCTTTTGGATATTGCTGGGGTCGCGCCATTTGACCGCATCGCCGCTGCAGAAAAAACCTTCTTCGTCGAGCACTTCGCTGGAAGCTTCAGGGTTGCGCCAGTAGCCGGGGGTGATGTTGGGGCCGCGGTAGCGCACCTCGATCTTGCCGTCAACAGGCACCAGCTTCAAAGTAATACCGGGCACAGGCAGGCCCAGATCACCCGAACGAACATCGGGGCTGACCGTGAACATGGCTGAAGGCGAGGACTCGGTCATGCCCAAGCCGGTAGCCATGACAATGCGCTCACCAGCTTCTTGCTCTTGTGCTTGGTGCAGACGATCCCAGATGTTTTGCGACAGCGAGGCGCCGGCATAAAAGAACATCTTGACGTTGCGCAGCA
>JBJEZV010000178.1:3508-9064 GCA_051887595.1 Comamonas sp. | reverse complement strand
CCTTGTTTTTGGGCAATGCAGGCACGGCCATGCGCCCTTTGACAGCCGCACTGGCCGTGCTCGGCGGCAACTTTGCGATGACCGGTGTGCCTCGCATGTACGAGCGCCCCATTGGCGACTTGGTCGATGCCCTGCGCCAGCTGGGTTGCCAGATCGATTACATGGGCACGCCCGGCTTCCCGCCACTGCACATCGGCCAGCCTGACTTCAGCCAGCTCAGCGAAGCCCCCATTCAAGTGCGCGGCGATGTCTCCAGCCAGTTCTTGACATCACTGCTCATGGCCTTGCCGCTGCTGGCACGCGAACGCGACATCGTGATTGAGGTGGTGGGCGAGCTGATCTCCAAGCCCTACATCCACATCACGCTGGAATTGCTCCAGCGTTTTGGCATACATGTGCGCAATGACCAGTGGCAGCGCTTTACCATCGCTGTAGGCAGCCAGTATCAGTCGCCAGGCGAGATCTATGTGGAAGCCGATGCCTCCTCCGCCAGCTACTTCATCGCCTTGGGCGCCATTGCACCGGGCATGGCTGACACGCAGGGCATCAAGGTAGTGGGCGTTGGCAAAGACTCGATACAAGGCGACATCCGTTTTGTGGAAGCCGCCCAGGCCATGGGCGCCCACGTCGAAAGTGGCCCCAATTGGCTGCAGGTATCGCGCGGCCAATGGCCGCTGCGAGCCATTGACTTGGACTGCAACCACATTCCGGATGCGGCCATGACGCTAGGCACTATGGCCCTGTATGCCGAAGGCACAACCACACTGCGCAACATTGCCAGCTGGCGCGTCAAAGAAACGGACCGCATCGCAGCCATGGCGGCAGAACTGCGCAAACTGGGCGCGACGGTGGAAGAAGGCACAGACTTCATTCGCATTACGCCCCCGGCATCGCTGGGGGCATGGAAAGCTGCCAGCATCCACACCTACGACGACCACCGTATCGCCATGTGTTTTTCCTTGGCGGCCTTCAATCCAGCAGCATTGCCTGTGCGCATTGAAGACCCCAAGTGCGTGGGCAAAACGTTCCCAGATTATTTTGAAACCCTTTTCAGCGTGACCCAAGCTTCACAACCCGCTCCCGTCATTTGCATTGACGGCCCCACCGCTTCAGGCAAAGGCACCATTGCAGGCCTTGTAGCGGAGCGCTTGGGATTCCATTTGTTGGATTCTGGCGCCCTTTATCGCATCACCGGTTTGGCTGCCTCACGTGCGGGCATAGAACTGATCGAAGCCAATGCCTGTGCGATTGCCGACCTCGTTCGCAGCAAGGTCATCAGCTTCACGGCTGATCAGCGTGTGCTGCTCGATGGCGAAGATATTTCCTTGGCCATTCGCACTGAAGAAGCCGGCATGAATGCCTCCAAAGTCTCGGCGTTCCCTGCTGTTCGTGAGGCTTTGCTGCAAGTTCAACGCGATTTTCGCCAGTTGCCAGGCCTCGTTGCTGACGGGCGTGATATGGGCACGACCATCTTCCCTGATGCCGGTTTGAAGGTCTACATGACCGCTACGGCCCAGTGCCGCGCTGAGCGCCGCTACAAGCAATTGATTTCCAAAGGACTTTCTGCTAATATGGCAGACCTTATTGCGGACCTTGAAGCCCGTGACGCCCGCGACATGCATCGCGCTGCCTCGCCCCTCAAACCCGCCGAAGATGCCCTGCACCTGGACAACTCTGAAGGCACGATTGAACAAGCCGTGCAACAAGTCTTGACTTGGTGGGAGCAACGCCAGCCTTTCGCCTTCAACCGCTGAGAGATTGGTGAATGGCCCGCACGCCACATCCGCGCACATTGCGCACTGGTTGTGCGGTTGTCTAACCTTAACCCGCAGATTTTTGCGATCTGCACCCTCCGCCTACAGCCATAAAAACGTGCAGCAATGGTGCTGCCGGAAACCTGTAAGTGGTCAAGGAACTACATGTCTGAATCTTTTGCCGCCCTTTTTGAAGAATCGTTGCAACGCACTGAAATGCGTCCCGGCGAAGTTATCACTGCTGAAGTCGTGCGCGTTGAGCACAACTTCGTGGTGGTGAACGCTGGCTTGAAGTCTGAAGCCTACGTGCCAATCGACGAATTCAAGAACGATCAGGGCGAAATCGAAGTCCAAGTGGGTGACTTCGTGTCCGTGGCGATCGGCTCGATCGAAAACGGCTACGGCGACACCATCCTGTCGCGCGACACCGCTAAGCGTTTGGCTTCTTGGTTGTCTCTGGAAAAGGCGCTGGAATCTGGCGAATTCGTGACCGGCACCACTTCCGGCAAGGTCAAGGGCGGCCTGACTGTTCTGGTCAACGGCATCCGCGCATTCCTGCCCGGTTCGCTGATCGACACACGTCCCGTTAAGGATCTGACTCCTTACGAAAACAAGACCATGGAATTCAAGGTCATCAAGCTGGACCGCAAGCGCAACAACGTTGTGCTGAGCCGTCGCGCTGTGGTGGAAGCCTCCATGGGCGAAGAGCGCGCCAAGCTGATGGAAACCCTGAAGGAAGGCGCTATCGTTCAGGGCGTGGTCAAGAACATCACCGAATACGGTGCGTTCGTGGACCTGGGCGGTATCGACGGTCTGCTGCACATCACCGACATGGCATGGCGTCGCGTACGTCACCCATCCGAAGTGGTGACAGCTGGTCAAGAAATCACTGCCAAGATCCTGAAGTTTGACACCGAGAAGAACCGCGTGTCTCTGGGTCTGAAGCAAATGGGTGACGATCCATGGATGGGCGTTGCTCGCCGTTATCCTTCGGCTACTCGCCTGTTCGGTAAGGTCACCAACATCGCCGACTACGGCGCATTCGTGGAACTGGAACCCGGCATCGAAGGCCTGGTGCACGTTTCCGAAATGGACTGGACCAACAAGAACATTGCTCCTTCCAAGCTGGTTTCCCTGGGCGACGAAGTCGAAGTGATGGTTCTGGAAATCGACGAAGACAAGCGTCGCATCTCCTTGGGCATGAAGCAATGCAAGGCCAACCCATGGCAAGAATTTGCTCAGAACACCAAGCGTGGCGACAAGGTCAAGGGCCCCATCAAGTCCATCACCGACTTCGGCGTGTTCGTGGGCCTGGCTGCCGGCATCGACGGTCTGGTGCACCTGTCTGACCTGTCTTGGAACGAAACCGGCGAAGCCGCTGTTCGTAACTACAAGAAGGGCCAAGAAGTTGAAGCCATCGTGTTGGGCGTTGACGTCGAGCGCGAGCGCATCTCCCTGGGCATCAAGCAGCTGGACAGCGACCCCTTCACCACGTTCGCTACTGTGAACGACAAGGGCCAGATCGTGACCGGTAAGGTCAAGACTGTGGACCAGCGTGGCGCTGAAATCGATCTGGGCGACGACATCGTGGGTTACCTGCGCGTGTCCGAACTGTCCCGCGATCGCGTGGAAGACGCTCGTTCCGTCTTGAAGGAAGGCGACGAAGTGACTGCTGTGGTGATCAACGTGGATCGCAAGACCCGCAACATCCAGCTGTCCATCAAGCAAAAGGACATGGCAGAGCAGCAAGAAGCTATGGCTTCCCTGTCGGCTCAGTCGTCCAAGGAAAATGCCGGCACTACCAGCCTGGGCGCCCTGCTGCGTGCCAAGTTGGACGCTGACAAGTAATCAGTCTATGAACACCGCTCTTGCAGCGGTGCGCTAGACCCCCGGCGGGCGCTGTCACGGCGCCCGTCGTTTTTTCCAGGTTCTGCTTGGGATGTTTGATCCATGACCCGATCTGATTTAGTTGAAGAGCTGGCAGCCCGTTTTGCCCAACTCACCCAGCGTGATGCTGAGCAAGCCGTCAAGACCATTCAAGATGCCGTAAGCGATGCCCTGGTGCACGGTCAACGCATTGAGATTCGTGGATTTGGCAGCTTTTCGGTCTCTCGCCGTCCTGCACGCATCGGGCGCAATCCCCGCAGCGGCGAATCGGTACACATTCCTGAAAAACGTGTTCCCCATTTCAAACCGGGCAAAGCACTGCGCGAAGCGGTGGACTTCCCCGGTGCTGCAAGCAGCAACGCGCCAGCACCTGCTGCGCAATGAAGATCCCGCGGTCTTGACCGTGAGATGCCCGCTAGCCCGCTTGTGCGCCTAAAATTCTAGGCAACAAGGAAGGGCTCGCATGAAATACCTGCTGTGGCTGCTCAAAGCAGCCATTTTTTTCACCCTGTTTGCCTTTGCACTGAACAACCAGCAAACCACCACCGTGCACTTCTTTTTTGGCACGCAGTGGCAAGCACCTCTGGTGTTGGTGGTCTTGGCCGCTTTTGTCGGTGGCTTGATTGCTGGAGTGCTGGTCATGGTGCCGCGCTGGTGGAAACACCGCAGCACCGCTGCCAAGCTCAGCCAGCCTGCGGCTGACGATGCAGCGCCTTCTGCTTACAACCCTCCCCCTGATCCACTTCCTCCGACCATCCATGGACTTTGATCTCAGCTGGATTCTTTTGGGCCTGCCGCTGGCCTTTGTGCTGGGCTGGCTGGCCTCGCGCATGGATTTACGCCAGGTGCGCCAAGACAACCGCCAAGCACCCAAGGCTTATTTCAAGGGCTTGAACTTCTTGCTCAACGAGCAGCAAGACAAGGCCATTGATGCGTTTATCGAAGCCGTTCAAAACGACCCTGAAACTGCCGACTTGCACTTTGCGCTGGGCAACTTGTTCCGCCGCCGTGGCGAGTACCACCGCGCCGTGCGCGTGCATGAGCATTTGCTCTCGCGCGCTGACTTGAGCAAAGAAGACCGCGACCGCGCGCAGCACGGCTTGGCACAAGACTTTTTGAAAGCCGGTCTGCTGGACCGCGCGGAAGAAGCGCTGCGCCGCTTGGAAGGCTCGAGCTACGAAGCGGAAGCACGTCTGGCGCTGCTGGCCATTTACGAGCGCTCGCGCGACTGGGCACAAGCCGCAGAGATTGCGCGCCGCATGCAGTCGTCCAACCAAGGTGACTTCAGCGGGCGCTTGGCCCACTATTTGTGCGAGCAAGCCAGCGAACAGGCCAGCCATGCGCAGTTGGATGCGGCCAGCCAGCTGCTGCACGAAGCCGTGCGCATTGCGCCGCACACGCCGCGCCCGCGCATTGAGCTGGCTCGCATTCAACACCGCATGAGCCAATCCGATGCAGCATGGGCCAGCTTGCAAGACATGGCCAAGCACACGCCCCAGGGCCTGCCACTGGCAGCGCCTTTGCTGCTGGAAGTCGCCGCAGCCACGGGCCAGCAGGCTGCTGCCGAGCAGTTGCTGCGCGAGCGCTACGCGCAGATGCCATCGCTGGATGTGCTCGACGCACTGGTGGCTTTGCAGGCCGTGCCCGATGGCCAGTCAGGCCACAGCCGCGATTGGTATGTGCAGCACCTGTCCAAAGAGCCTTCTCTGGTGGCTGCCACCAAATGGCTGGCCGGTGAAAAGCTGGAGCACGAAGAACACCACCCTGCCGTACAAAAAGCGCTGGAACATGCCAGCAAGCCATTGAGCCGCTACCGCTGCGCAGCTTGCGGCTTTGAGGCGCGCCAGCATTTCTGGCACTGCCCGGGCTGCCAAAGCTGGGACAGCTACCCCACGCGTCGCGTTGAAGAGATGTA
>JBJEZV010000178.1:0-3408 GCA_051887595.1 Comamonas sp. | reverse complement strand
GCCCGGGCTGCCAAAGCTGGGACAGCTACCCCACGCGTCGCGTTGAAGAGATGTAAGACTCACTGCCAGAACACCGCGAAATCTAGCGCTGTTGCGATCTGAGCATTGATTGCTTAAATAAAAAGAGCTGCTTGCCCTTTTCTACATTGGTTTTCAAATACAAAACACTTTGAAAACCAAATAGATCAAAGGCTAGCAGCTCTTATTTATTTCAAATTAGGCTTTTACCAGCTTGCAATCCATCGATTGCAACTTGCAAACCTGCCACTCAAGACCGAGGTACTGTTGAGCTACGCACCCGCAACACCAGCACCAGCGCAGCCGCACAGGCAAGCACCACGGGCACCATGGCCATGCGCAAGCCCCAGATTTCACCCACAAAACCCAGCGCGGGTGGCCCCACCAAAATGGCCACATAACCCAGCACCGCTACGGCGCCCACACGCTGGGCACTGTTGCCGTCGCCCTCTGCAGCAGCTGACAGCGCCAGCGGAAAACCCAGGGCCGAGCCCAGGCCCCAACACACCACGGCCAACGCACCCACGATAGGATGCTGGGCCACAATGACCAAGCCCAGCCCCAACACAGCGAGCAAGGCGCTGGCACGCATCAAGGCCAGTCGGCTCCAGCGCTGCAGCAGCCAATGGCCACTGAAACGCGCCACTGTCACCCCCAGCGTGAACAGCATATAAATCAAGGTGCCCTGCGCTGCCGTGAAACCATAGCCGTCGATCATCAACAGCGGCAACCAGTCGTGGGCCGCGCCTTCGGTCAGGGCCAAACCCAGTGCAAACAATCCGATCAGGCGCACCCGCGCATCTTTGAATGCATTGAGCACAAAACCCGCGCCTTCGGCCGCGGCATGTTCGGCCGCCATGCTGGCGGTGCTGAGGTTGGCCACGCGCCCCAATAAGGGCACAGTACACAGCGCGCCCACCACGGCAACGCCCAGCAAATGCACGGTGGCAGACACATGCCACCAAGCCATGAGCGTGCCGCACAATGCGCCCAGCATGGCGCCCAGGCTAAAGCAGCCATGCAGCGTGGTCATCAACGGCTGCTGCTGCAGCTTTTCCAACGCGCCTGCCTCCACATTCACGGCAATGTCGGCCCACCCCATCCCAACGCCAAACAACATGAAACCTATGACCACCGCATGCACGCTGGACAAGCCAATGCCCGCTGCCAGCAGGCACAGACCCAGCAAATTGGTGCCCATGCCATAGGCGATGGCCCATCGTGCCTGGCAACGATCCACCAGCCAGTTGGCCGAAATAATGCCCAGCATTGAACCGACGGAAAAGCCAAACAAAATCAGCCCCATTTCCTCGGTGCTGGCTTGCAATGCATCGCGCATGGCAGGCGTGCGCGTCACCCATGAGGCCGTGGCCACACCAATCACCACAAACAATGCAAACAAAGCCATGCGCAGACGGCGCGCTTTTTGATCTTCCAACATGCGTTCTCTAGGAGCCAATTCAGAGCGCACATGCTAGCGATGACGTTGCCCTACGGTGCATAGGCATGGAGTGCCCCCTTGGTAGTGCAAGCCTATTGCCCACTGGGCATGCATACCTTTGCCAATGAACGACCTGCTGCAACTTGGGCTTGCTCTAGCTGGTGCATAGTCACGCCCATGGATTTTGTTTCGCGATGGGCACCGCACCTGCGGTTGATAGGAATGGCATTGTTGTGGGGCGGCTCATGGCCAGCAGGGCGCATCATTGCGCAGGCAATGCCTCCTTTGGCTGCAGCATGTCTGCGTTTTGTCTTGGCAGCCATGGTGTTGCTGCCTTGGCTATATGCGTCCGGTGGTTTCGCGCAACTGCGCAGTTGGCCCATGGCTCGTTGGCTGGGCATGGGGGCTGCCGCGCTTACCGGCGTGTTGGGTTATGCAGCTTTCTTTCTTGCGGGGCTGCAGTACCTGCCTGCGGGTAAAGCAGCATTGCTCATCACGCTCAATCCAGTGCTGACCTTGCTGGCAGCCGTCTGGATTTTCAAAGAAAAGCTCAACGTAGCCATCGCAGCCGGCATGGCGCTTGCCATCGTGGGCGCCATTGTGGTCATTTCGCACGGCGATCCATTGCAATTGCTGCAAGGAGCGCTGGGTATAGGCGAAGCATTGATCTTGGGCTGCGTCTTGTGCTGGGTGCTCTATACCTTGCTGGGACGCTGGCTGCTAACCGATGTCGATGCCTTGGCAACCACTGCCGTCACTAGCACCCTGGGCGCCGTAGCGCTGCTGATTGCGAGCTTAATCTGGGAAGGGCCACAGGCTTTTGCCGATGCTGTCCACGCTGGAGGTCAGGCTTGGGGGGCCTTGCTGTTCTTGGCATTTGGCGCAACGGCACTGGCCTATGCCTGGTACTTTGAAGGCGTGAAATCTCTGGGCGCCAGCGCAGCTTCAGGCTACATCACGCTCGTGCCTTTGTTTGGTGTGGTGATTGCTGCACTACTGCTGGGCGAACCGCTGGATCTGCCCATGTTGCTCGGAGGCGCCTTGGCCATTGCGGGGACTTTCTTCATGAACTGGGCACGGCACCGCAGCTCCTAGTTCTCCCCATCTCTATTGAATTGAAGCGCAACCATCGGTGGCCGCGCTTCAACGTTTGAATTCACCGTCCTGCACAGGACATTTGCTTGATATGCCTTCCATTCCCCTCGTTGTCGCCGTGGCTCAGCGTCTGCGTGAACAACTGTCTTCGCCTTTGATCAATTCACAGAAGCTGCTCACTGCTCGTGCCATCTCGCAACAATGGGGCGTTCCCTATGAAGTTGCGACACAAGCTTTGCGTCTGCTGCAACGTGAAAAAGATCAGGCTTGCAATCAAAGCGTCTCGAGCACCGAAGTCGCCCCTAGCAGCACCGACGAGCAAGAAGCACTGGCTCTGCAGGCACTGCTCCGCGACTTTATGCTCAAAGCGCAGGCCCAAAACCGACCTAGCTCTCTGGCACAGCAACTGCTGAACATCACCCAGCAGCGACTTCAAAAATTCCACAACACATCTACCACGCCAAATCTTTGACAAACGTCAAACATTGCTAAAAAACATTTAATTCATAATTGGAAATATTTGAACCAACCAAGGTTTACCCTATATGGCTTATGATAGCCATTTAGTACATTCGCTTACTAAATTTTTAACTAATAAAATGATCAAATCAATAATCCCAATAAGAGATTATTGATATTTCATATACGGCTTATAAATATATTTTGAGGTTAATACCTCGCGTCGAGAGTTTCCATGAACGCCGTTGCGTTGAGTCCTGTTACGTCTTCCGTATCCGCCCCTTCCTCTCTCACCAGCCATCACACACTGCAAGAATCTGCTGTGCAGGTCAGCCGCCAAGCTGACACCTTGATGCTGGTGCTGATTGCCGCTTATTCGGTGCTTGCTGTGCCGA
>JBJEZV010000177.1:4494-9227 GCA_051887595.1 Comamonas sp. | reverse complement strand
ACTTCCTACCTCCTCCTCATCCATTCCCGCAGGCGCACTGCATGGCCTGCGCGTGATTGAAATGGGGCAACTCATTGCCGGCCCTTTCGCGGGCAAGACCTTGGGTGAATTCGGCGCAGAGGTCATCAAGATCGAAGCACCGGGCAGCGGCGATCCTTTGCGCAACTGGCGCATGATCAAAGAAGGTACATCCGTGTGGTGGCAGGTGCAGTCGCGCAACAAGAAGTCCGTCGCGCTGGATTTGCGCCAGCCGCAAGGGCAGGATCTGGTGCGCCAGTTGCTGCGTGAAGCCGATGTGCTCATTGAGAACTTTCGCCCTGGCACGCTGGAAGGCTGGGGCATGTCTCCGGAAGAGTTGCACGCCATCAACCCCGGCTTGGTGATCTTGCGCATCTCGGGTTACGGCCAAACTGGTCCTTACCGCGACTTGCCCGGTTTTGGTGTGGTGGGCGAAGCCATGGGCGGGCTGCGCCATTTAACCGGTGAACCAGGGCGCGTGCCCGTGCGCGTGGGCGTGTCGATTGGCGATACGCTGGCCGCCTTGCACGGCACCATCGGCGTGCTCACGGCGCTCTACCACCGCAAGGTCAACGGGGGCAAGGGCCAAGTGATTGACGTGGCGCTGCACGAAGCTGTGTTCAATGTCATGGAAAGCCTGATTCCTGAATACAGCGCATTTGGCGCAGTCCGCGAAGCTGCAGGCAGTGCCTTGCCCGGCATCGCGCCTTCGAACGCTTACCCTTGCCAAGACGGCTGGGTGCTGGTGGCAGGCAATGGCGACAGCATCTTCAAGCGCTTGATGCAAGCCATTGGCCGTGCCGATCTGGCCGATGCCCCGGACCTTGCCAATAACGCCGGACGTGTCGCGCGGGTGCAAGAAATTGATGCGGCCATCGGCGCCTGGACGCAAGCGCGCACCATCACCGATGTGCTGGAGCAACTGGCTGCTGCCCGCGTGCCTGCGGGCCGCGTCTATACCGCCAAAGACATTTGCGAAGACCCGCACTACCGTGCCCGCGACATGATCTTGCAGCAGCCAACCCGTGATGGGTACAACGTGGAAGTGCCGGGCATCGTGCCCAAGCTCTCCGACACGCCGGGCAGCATCCGCAGCAGTGCGCCGCATCTGGGCGACGATACCGATACGGTGCTTGCCGGGATGGGCCTGAGCCCTGAGCAAATCACCCAACTGCGCGCGCAAGGGGTGATCCAATGAACGCATCCAAAGTGTGGAATGGCCAAGGCCGCCGTATTTACATCCAGGAAGTCGGGCTGCGCGATGGCCTGCAAATGGAAAAAGTCTTTGTGCCGACTGCGCAGAAGATGGCATTGGCCAATGCTTTGTCTGCGGCAGGTGTCGCCAAACTAGAGGTAACAGCCTTTGTTTCGCCTACGGCCATTCCTGCGTTGGCCGATGCGGACGAGGTGCTGCGCGGTATCGACCGCCCAGAGGGCGTGGTCATGACCTGTCTGGTGCCCAATGTCAAAGGCGCGCAGCGCGCCATGGAGGCTTGGGCCGATGAGCTCAATTTGGTGATGTCGCTCAGCGAAACCCACAACCTGTGCAATTTGCGCATGCTGCGCGAGCAATCGTTTGCAGCTTTGCAAGCCGTCATTCACACGGCGCAGCAAGGCCGCGTGCCGGTCAATGTTTCGCTGTCGTGCAGCTTTGGTTGCCCCATGGAAGGCGATGTGCCGACTGAGGTGGTGCTGCACTGGGTACAACGTTTTGTGGACTTGGGCGTGCAGGGCATCACCTTGTGCGACACCACGGGCATGGCCCATCCTGCACAGGCCTATGCCCTTGTGCAGGTGTTCAAAGCGCGCTGGCCTCAGACCACTTTGACCCTGCATTTCCACGACACGCGCGGCATGGCGCTGGCCAATGTGCTGGCGTCTATTGATGCTGGCGCGGATCGTTTTGATGCCTCTATCGGAGGACTCGGGGGCTGTCCTTATGCTCCAGGAGCCAGCGGCAATGCTTGCACGGAAGCGATGGTGCATGCGCTGCAACTCATGGGCTATGACACAGGCGTCGACCTCGCTGCCATCACGCAAGTGGCCGCCGGTTTGCCCGCGTTGGTGGGTCACGACATACCCAGCGCCATCGTCAAAGCTGGCCCGGTGCAGCAGTTGCATCCCGCACCAGCATCCTTGCCTGACATTCGCGCGAGAGCGCTCGCAAAAATGCAAGCGGCCTAGGAAACTACCTAGGCTTTGCATAACCAAGCCTCGGTACAAGAGGCACAGATAACCACCAAGGAGATCACCATGTATATCCATCGCAAGTCCTTTCACCGTGTGGCATTGGCTGCCGTGTTGACCTTGTGTACCGCCGGAGGCGCTTGGGCGCAGTCGGACTACCCCAACAAACCCATCACCATGGTCGTACCGGCTGCCGCAGGGGGCACTACGGATCTGGCTGCGCGCATGACAGCCCAGGCTTTGGGCCCGGTGTTGGGACAAACCATCGTGGTGGAAAACAAAGGGGGCGGTAACGGAAATATTGCAGCGGCACAGGTCAAACGGGCGGAGGCCGATGGCTACACGTTGTTGATGCAGTACTCGGGCTACCACGTGATCTCTCCGCATTTGGGTAAGTCCAGTTGGGAGCCGGCCGATTTCGTGCCCGTTGCCAACGTCCTGTCGGCACCGCAAATTGTGGTGGTCCGCGGCGATCTGCCCGTCAATACATTGCAAGAGCTGGTGGCCTATGCCAAAGCCAATCCAGCCAAGCTCAACTATGCGTCTTCGGGCAATGGCTCCTTACAGCACGTGACGGGCGTGCAGCTCGAACAAGCTGCAGGCATTCAAATGGTGCACGTACCTTATAAGGGGACGGGGCCAGCGCTGCAGGATTTATTGGGTGGCCAGGTGGATCTGACCTTTGGTACGGCGCCGCCCTTTATGCCGCATATCCAAGCAGGCAAGCTCAAAGTCTTGGCTGTGACCAGTAAAGAGCGCTTGCCCAGCTTGCCCAATGTGCCTACGACTTCAGAAACAGGCTTGCCTGGCGTCAATGCCACCTCGTGGTTTGCGTTGTTTGCACCAGCCAAAATCCCAACGGCTGTCTTGAACAAGTTGCAAACTGACATCGGCAATATGCTGAGCAATCCCGAGTTCAAGCAAAAAGCACTGGACCAAGGCGCCACAGCTGACTTCAAGGACAGCAAGGCGCTGGGTGCCATGGCAAAAGCCGATTGGGACATGTGGGCCAAGGTGGTCAAAGATGCCAATATCAAAGCGGATTGACGTTTAGCCATCGCAACAAAAAAGGCGCTTTCTGCGCCCTTTTTGCATGCCTTGCAAGCAATTAATCCAGCTCTTTACCCTTGAGTTCAGGGATCAAGAAGTACGTGGCAATCATGTCGATCACATAGATGGCTGCGAGCAGCGCAATGGCGACTTGGAAGCCATAGCCCATGGCCACAGCGCCCACGACCACAGGACCAAAACCACCCACGCCGCGGCCGATATTGAACAGCACGTTTTGCGCTGTGGCACGGGCTTCGGTGGGATAGGCTTCGCTCATGACGGCGCCGTAGCCACCCATCATGCCGTTCACAAACATGCCCAGCACAGCACCGGCCCACAGCATGGCGGTAGGGTCCGACAGCTGAGAGTACAGCAGCACCATCACCACAGAGCCCAACTGGAAAATCAGGAAGCTGGGTTTGCGGCCAATGCGGTCTGCCAGTTGGCCAAAGATCCAGATGCCCGCCATCATGCCGAGGATGGTCACAGCGGTCCACATGGACGACTTGGTCAGGCTAAAGCCCAGTTGCTTGGACAAGAAGCTGGGCATCCAGATCATGATGCCGTAGTAGCCAAAGTTCTGAACAGATGTCAGCACGATCACACCCAGGCTGACCTTGGTGGTGGCTTTGTCCTTGACCAGCAGCTTGAAGGCTTCCAGTCGTGAGCCCTTGTTGCTCTTGGGCTTGCGGGTAAAGACTTCGGGTTCGTGGATCTTGTTGCGGATCACCCAAGCAACCAGCGCAGGGATCACACCCACCAAGAACATGCCGCGCCAGCCGATCACGGGCAGCAGCAAAGGCGTCAGCAGCGCTGCGGCCAGCACACCCACTTGCCAGCCCAGCGCCACATAGGACGACACGCGTGCACGGTGCTTGGCAGGCCAAGCTTCTGCGGCCAAGGCCATGCCAATACCAAACTCACCACCCAGACCGATACCGGCAATCGTGCGGTAGATCAGCAAATCCCAGTAGCCGGTTGCAAAGGCGCACAGGCCTGTGAAGATGGCAAACAGCATGATGGTCCAGGTCAGCACACGGATACGGCCGTAGCGGTCCGACAGTGCGCCAAACACAATGCCGCCAAACACGGCACCAATCAGTGTCCAGGTGACCAGTGAGCCCGCTTGGCCGGGTGTCAGATTGAGGTCGGCCGAAATGGCGGTGAGCATGAAGCCCAGAATCAGCAAATCGAAACCGTCCATGGCATAGCCGACAGCGGAGCCCATCAGGGCTTTCCAGCTATAGCCATTGACTGCGGTGGGCTGTCCGACAGAGGGAGAGGAAGAAGAGCGCATGACTGTTGTTGTCCTGTTGTATGTCCGGGCGCACGGTGTGCGCCCCCAACAGGCCAAACCCCAAGGCGCAAGGGCCGTGGGGGCAAAACAGCAGCGAAAGTGGCGCTGACGATCCCGGCGATGGGGCGCAGCAAATGGCCTGCAAGAAAAGCAGGCCGAAGGTTCGGAGCGTGATTCTAGG
>JBJEZV010000177.1:0-4394 GCA_051887595.1 Comamonas sp. | reverse complement strand
GCGCTGGTTCAAGCGGACGTGGGCCAGCCTTGCAGGTGTTGCTGCGCCACATCACCCAAGGCTTGGAGCCAGGCTGGGTGGTCGTTGAGGCAAGGGATAAAGCGGTAGTCCTTGCCGCCCGCCTGCAAAAAGGCAGCGCGCGCTTCGTCGTTGATTTCTTCGATGGTTTCGATGCAGTCGCTGGTAAAGCCCGGGCACATGATGTCCACGCTCTCCAAACCTTGCTGCGCTTGGCTGACCAGCGTGGGCTCGGTATACGGCTCCAACCACTTAGCTTTGCCAAAGCGTGATTGGAACGTGACCATGTACTGCTCCTCGCTCAAGCCCAGCCGTTGGGCGAGCAAGCGCGCGGTGGTGTAGCACTCGTCGCGATAAGGATCGCCCAGTTCGTAGGTGCGCGCAGGTACACCATGAAAACTCAAAAACAGCTTTTGTGCCCGTCCATGCGTTTGCCAGTGCGCCTGCACGGTGTGGACCAGTGCGTCGATGTAACCCGCATGGGCTGGGTAGCGCTGCACAAATCGCAACTCGGGAATCGTGCGCTGGGTGCGCGCCCAGCCAAACACGGCATCGCACACGCTGGCCGTAGTGGTGCCGGAGTATTGCGGGTACAGCGGCAAGATCAAAATGCGTGTTGCCCCTTGGGCACGCAGCGCGTTCAGCTGTGCAGGAATAGACGGATTGCCGTAGCGCATGGCTGGTAGCACCAGCACGTCGTGACCGGCATTGGCCAAACCTTGCTGCAGCAACTGGGCCTGGCGCGCTGTGTAAAACAGCAGCGGCGAACCCGTGGCGCCAGCCTGGTTCCACACGGTGGCGTATTTGGCAGCAGACGCTTTGGGGCGTGTGCGCAAAATAATGCCGTGCAAGATGGGCCACCAAGCCAGCTTGGGGATTTCCACCACGCGATCATCGGCCAGAAATTCCGCCAGATAACGGCGCACGGCCGAAGGCGTGGCTTCGTCGGGAGTGCCCAAGTTGCACAGCAAGATGCCTGTGCGTTCAGGTTGATTGGGCGACAGCGTGGGTTCGGGGGCGAATCGAGACAGCATGCGGTCATTGTGACAAAAGAAGGGCATGCCGGGCAGCGGCAAGAGGCTCAGCCCCAGTGCCTTCCGGTATTCTCGGAGCCCATGCTTGACCCATCGCACATCCGTGCCATCACCCTGGATTTGGACGACACCCTCTGGCCGGTTTGGCCCGCCATTCGACATGCTGAAGCGCGCTTGTTGGAGTGGTTGCAGCAACATGCTCCCTCGACAGCGCAGGTATTTGCCTCACCCGAAGCCTTGCGCCAATTGCGCGAACAAGTCGGCGCAGAACGGCAGGATCTGCAGCACAACTTGACGGCTTTGCGCCAAGAAACCATTCGCCGAGCACTACGGCAAGCGGGCGATGATGAAAATCTCACTATCGCTGCGTTTGACATTTTCTTTGCTGCGCGCCACGAAGTGCAGCTGTTTGACGACGCTTTGCCAGCTTTGGAGTTTTTAGCAGCGCGTTGGCCGATCGTGGCGATCACCAATGGCAATGCCGATGTGCACCGCATTGGCATTGGGCATTTCTTTCAGGACAGCTTTAACGTCATGCGCACTGGCTACGCCAAGCCAGATCCGCGCATCTTTGCGCAGGCGGTTGATTGCTTGCAGCTGCCTGCCAGCGCCGTAATGCACGTGGGCGATGATGCGCAGCTCGACGCTCTAGGCGCGCACAACGCGGGATTGCGCGCGGTGTGGCTCAACCGCAGCGGCGCCGATTGGCCCGTGCCAACCCACCAACCGCCAGTGACCGTGAGCAGCTTGCAGCAGTTGTGTGATTGGCTCAGCGCTTGAAAAGCACAGACTTCGATTGCTTTGAAAGCATAGCTACATTCCTGCGTCTAGCAACGTTTTCCAATACTTTTGTATTGCAAAACCAGTGCTGGCCTAGGTAAGCAGCTATGTATTTAGTGCTTTAAAGCGTCCGCCAAAGCCTGTGTGACGGCCATGCCACTGCGCACCGCACCTTCCAGTGTGGCGGGATAAGGGCCTTGCACATAGTCGCCGCAAGCCCATAAGCCGGGCGCTACTGCCATATCCGGGCGCTGCACCTGCGGCATGCAAGCAAAGGTCGCGCGCTTGTCGATCACGGTTTGTACGGCTTGCAGATCGTGCCAGCCCAACTGGCTGCGGGCTTGCGCGATGGCGCGTGCTTGCAGCTCGTCTTTGTCTCCCACACAGGCGCTGATGACCAATGCCAGCCAGCCTTTTGGGCCGTGCAACTGTGATTTGTCAAAAGCAAACTGGGCAGGCGCTTGGGCGCTGCTGCGCAAGGCCACCATGGGTGCAGGCAATTGCAGCCCCTGCTGCACTGCCTGTGCGCTGTAGGCGTAGACCGTGGCAATGGCGGTGTGCTGCAGGTCAGAAGCTGTCTGCGCCCAAGCCGGTGCATGGGTTTGCGCAAGACGCGCGGCTTCGCTGGCGGACGTCGCCAGCACCACGGCATCAAAGGCTTGGCCTTGTACTTGCCAAGTGCCAGATGGGCCATGGGGCTGCAACTGCGTGACCCGTTCGCCCAGGTGCAGCTGTGCCCCACGCGCTTGCAGCCATTGCGCGGCAGATGCTGGCAACAGCCGCCCCAAATCGGTGGTCGGAATCAGCAGGTTAGAGCCGCCTGCGCCGCTGAACAAAGCATCGCGCAGCACGCGCAAAAACAGCGTGCCGCTGGCCGCATCGGCAGGTAAATTCAGCGCAGAAATGCACAGCGGGTCGACAAAATCTTGCATCAACCGCGCGGGTAATCCACGGCACGCATCGGCCACCGTGGCACTGGGAGCGCAGGTAAAACCACTGCGCTGCCAGTGTGCAGCACGCTGCAGCAGCGCCCATTTTTCGCGCCAAGTCCAGCCCCGGCTGCGCGCAATGCCCCACAGCGCGTCCCAAGGTGGCGCTGTATCGGGCAAGCGCAAACCTTGTCCATTGGCGTAGCGCAAATCCAGTGGCAATCGCAGCAGATGCTGCTCCGGCGCAACGCCCACGGTGCGCATCATGGCCAGGCAGTCGCGGTAGGCGCCAATCAGGATGTGCTGGCCGTTGTCCACGACCACTTCTGTGCCGTCTGGGCCTGTCAAGCGCAGTGCCCGCGCCCGGCCGCCCCAGGTGCGGCTGGCTTCCCAGATGTGCACATCACAACCGGCTTGCTGCAAGCGCACGGCAGCCGTCACGCCGGCCCAGCCGCCGCCCACAATGGCTACGTGGGGTGTTGGCATTGCCGTGCCTGTCGCACTCACATGCGGCCCAGGGCTTGCATCTTCCACGCCAGCCACAGCTTGCGCAGCGGCGTCAGCGCAATGCGTTGGTGCAGCACCTGGAAGTTTTCCGCCTCAATCTCGCGCAGCAAGGTGCGGTAGATGCTGGCCATCATCAAGCCCGGTTTTTGCGCGCGCCGATCTTGGGCAGGCAACAGCGCCAACGCTTCGTCATAGAGCTGGTGCGCGCGCTGGGCCTGAAAGCGCATCAGCGCCGTGAAGCGCTCGGAGTATTCGCGCTTGGTGATCTCGTGGGCCTTCACGTCAAATTGCTGCAGCTCGCTAATGGGCAGATAAATGCGCCCGCGCATGGCGTCTTCACCCACGTCGCGGATGATGTTGGTCAGCTGAAACGCCAAACCCAGCTTGTGCGCGTAGGCCGTCGTGGCCGCATCGGTCTGCCCAAAAATGCGCGCGGCGACTTCGCCCACCACGCCCGCGACCAAATGGCAATAGCGCTGCAGGCCTGCAAAATCAAGGTAGCGCGTTTGATCCAGATCCATCTGGCAGCCTTCAATCACTGCCTGCAAATGCTGCTGCTCGATCTCAAACTGCGCGGTGTACGGCATGAGCGCTTGCATCACCGGATGGCTGGGCTGGCCCGCAAACGACTGGGCCACTTCCTGCTTCCACCAAGCCAATTTCTGGGCGGCAACGCCTGGGTCTTCGACTTCATCGACCACATCGTCCACTTCCCGGCAGAACGCATAAAACGCGGTAATCGCTGCACGGCGGTTGGCGGGAAGAAAGAGAAAGGCGTAATAAAAGCTGCTGCCCGAAGCAGCAGCTTTTTCTTGGACGTAGGTTTCCGGAGTCATATGGCGGGCGATTGTCCCATGGCTGAAGTGCGGCGACGCACAGGTATCTAGCAATTGGCGGATTCAGGTGTGCATCACGGCGCTGCACGCATGCGCAACGCTCGCCAGAGCATGCGTGGTACATCGGTTTTGCGCACGGTCAGCCGGGTGTGTAAGTTGCGGCCTTGCTGGGCTTGCACCTTGTCCAGAATGCACAGACCGCCTTGCACGACCAGGCGCAGCTCCCAACCCAGTCGACCCGGTACGCGGTGTACCAAAGGGGCGCCTTGCAGCATCAGTTCGCGCGCCCA
>JBJEZV010000176.1:0-9250 GCA_051887595.1 Comamonas sp. | reverse complement strand
CAACATGGTTGACGTCGTTGGTGGGCCAGTGAGAACAAATCGGCATGCAGCCCTACATCCGCAGACCGTCAAAAAGATCAAAACTTCTCGAATTGTTTTTTTGCGCAACGTTTCGTGTGAAGTGTTGCCAGCTGGCGCTGAAGTTGAGGGCGTTGGGTTGTCAGTGTGAATGAGGAGGCAGCCACCAGGCTGCGGATAGGTTATGAATGTGTTGTTCGGGATGAATTTTCCGGTGCTGGCGTCGGTGGTTCTCAGCGTGCTGGCACTGGGCACAGGTGCGGTATGGCACTTTCAGCGCTCCCACAGTTACTTGCTGTGGCTTGGCGGCGGCTTGGCTGCGCTGGCCATTAACTTGGGCATCTTTGGCGCCTTAACTCCGCAGGCCGCCTATGACGTGCGCCTGTGGCTGGTGATGATGATGGTGCTGTCGCATGCGGCATTCGCGCACGCGCTGGCCTTGCGCATGGGGCGTGCTGCGCGATTTTGGTGGGTATTTGGTTGTGCCTTGGTGTGCCTTCTGTTGATTGCCATGGGCACCCTGGCCAGTACCGATGCCAAATTGGCTTGGTGGGTCAGCTGTTTGGGTGCCAGCGCCATGCTGGGCCACGTTTTGCCTGGCGTATGGTTTGCGCCCAAGCGGCGTGCTGCCGAGCGGGGCTTGTCTGCCCTCTTGGCCGCAGCCACTGCTACCTACGCTGTGGTGCCATTGCTGCCCGTGCTGGACCCTGTGCTGTTCAAACTGGCCGTTGTATTACCTTGGGTTTGTTTGATTTTTGGGGTGCTGATCACAGGCCTGGTTGCTCATATCGTGGTGCGGGAGCGCAAGGCCCGGCAATCAGGGCGGCTCGACAAAGATGCCACCACGGGCGTGCTGCACCGCGAAGCGTTTGCAGCAGCGTGTGGCGCCCAGCCGCGCCAGCATCAGTTTCAGGTTTTGGCGCTGTGCGACATTGATCAGCTGACCCGCATTGAGCAAGAAATGGGCGCACCAGTTGCGCAAGAGGTGTTGCACCAGTTCTCCAGAATCTTGCAAAACAATGTGCGTGAAGGCGACTGCATTGCCCACTTGGGTGCAGAAGCATTTGCGGTGGCGCTGCGCAATATCGACATCGATAACGCTCAACTGCTGATGCAGCGGATCCGCCAGCGCATGCGCCAACAACACTGGGCTTACAAATCGCCAGTGGGTCCTGTGACGATCAGCGTCGGGTTGACGGTGATTCGCGACACCGACAGTCTGGACATGGCCATGCACCGTGCGGACGTGCTGCTCTACCAGTCCAAAGAAGGTGGGCGCAACCACATCTGGGTGGATGATGTCGCCCAAGCCCCTGGCTGAGCCTGCCTCACTCCAGAAGTTATTGCGTGCGGCTATGCCGTGGGGTGGAGCAGCTCGGCAGGCGCATGGGCTTCAAAATACAGCAAGTCAAACCACTGCCTGTGCAGCTGCAGGCTGCAGCGTGAATGCCCAAATTGCTGAAAACCATTTTTCAGCAGCACGCGGATGGAGGCGGGATTTTCTGGGCGGGCCGTGGCTTCCAAGCGCTGCAATTGGTGCATCTGAAAAGCCTTTTGCATGATGGAGCGCACAGCCTCGCTGGCCAAACCATGGCCTTGGTGGGCCGGAGCAATGCGGTAGCCCAGGGTGGCACTGTGAAAGTGTTGGCGCTTGATCTGGGTGAGGTTGATGCGCCCCGCCAACTCACCCTCCACCCAAATCAGGTAGTGATAAGCCTGGTCGGCCGCTTGCTGTAGCAGCGCGGTTTGCAGCGCCTGCGCAAAACCTTCAGGCGTATAAAAGGACACCGGGCGCGCATTGATCCAGCTTTCAAAGTGTTGGCGATGCTGGTTTTCAAAGGCCCAGAGCACTGGGCCATCTTTTTCGGTCAGCTGCGTCAGTTCCATGCGGGGCCTCCTGCAAAGTCTTCGGGCATTGTCAGCCCGATGGCCCTTGTGCTGCAACCCAGCATGGCGCACCCAGCGCTGCTTTACTGTGGGGGCAGATTGCGCTGGCCTTGCTGACTCAAAAGGCGCAGGTGCTTTTCCATGCGGATGACCATCACCACAAAAACCACCATGACCAAAAAGCTCATGATTAGGCTCCACATGGTCAGCTCCAATGAATCAAAAAAGCTATCCCACAGGCTTTGTGACGTTTCCTCTCCCGTAATGGCGCGCGAGAAACTGATGGAGTAGTTGGTCAACACCATGTCCACCAAGCGCGAGACGGGCAAATCGTGCAATTTGGGTGCCAGCGTGCTGTCGTTCAATACGCGCTCCAGAGCCTTGGGCGCACCCGTCACATACGCAACGTAAGCTTGCGCATCGTATTCAGACTGCACCTGTGTCGCTCGTTCATGCACCGCAAGCGCCACATCGACCGGATCTGTCCAGTACGTGGTGTCATCGTCGGTGCAGCAAGCGGCAGCTGCCGCGACAGCTTCAGCGGCTGCGTCCGTTGCCATCGCTGCAGCTTGCGCTGCATCGCTGTCCAGCGCCGCCTCAGCATCTTGTGAAGGTGCTTGGCGTGCGTTCTCTTTGGCTTGTTTGGATTGCTCGTAGGCATCAATTTGGGCTTGCGTCGGCACAGTGTCGCCTTGCAGCAGCGGGTGCAATTCCGCCAAGCCCAAGGCCTCGTTGTCCTTTTCAATGCGGGCGTGGTGTTCGGGCTTTTGCGCAATAAATTGGCGCACCACTGCATCGGATTGTTGGAAGGCAGTGCGCAGCTCAGGACGGGTCACACTGTCCGTGAAGGCGCGCTCGCTCGATTGCAGGCCCATATCGCGCCCGGTTTCTTCGACAACAAACTTCAAATCGGGCGCTAGCGATTGCCAAGCCACATTGGCTGGTGCATCGCCCTGAGATTTACCCCAAGTTTTGTCCCACAAATAGCTGGCCATGGCCAACAACACCACCAGCGAAAAGGCCAGCAAAACAATGCGTACCAACTGCACGAACACATCTTCCACGCGACGCAACAAAGGCATAAAGCTCCTTAAAAAATTCGCGGCTTGCAGCATTGACGGCATGCCCAAGCCACGGTCGCGCTGGATTCTAGAAAGCGAAAGCTTCCGTCGTACTTATTTACATCTGCGCCTATTTGGAAACATGTGAGGGCTGCGCTACGGCGCTGCCTTCCGTGCAGCCCATCAACGCAACTGGCGCGCGGCAAAGTGCGCCACAGGCGCTACGTAGCTGTCTTGCGATTGGATCAATTGCAACTCACGCTCACCACTGCTGTGCGTGCGCTGTAGCAGCTCAAACATGCTGGCGGTGGTGCGCTCTAGCGCTTTGAGGGCCGATCCCGCTTGCCCAAAATGCTGGCTGTAATGCGCGGTAAACAAAGCCGCCGTCACGTCGCCCGAGCCATTGGCTTTAAAGGGCAAGTACGGCGTTGCCACCACCCATGCACCCGTGGCGTCAGCGGCCAGCATTTCGATGGTGCCCGGCTCGGCATCGGGGCAATGCACGCTGGTGACCAGCACCGTGCGAGGCCCCATGGCCCGCACTGCATCCACGGCCTGCAGCGTCTGCTCCAGCGTGCGCACTTCCATACCAGCCAAATAGCCCAGTTCAAACTGGTTGGGCGTGATCAGATCAGCCCTGGGCACCACGCGCTCACGCAGCAGCACGGGAATGGCGGGGTTCACAAAACAACCGGACTTGGCATTGCCCATCACCGGGTCGCAGGTGTAAGTGGCCTGCGGATTGGCCGCCTTGACGCGTGCCACCGCGTCCAAGATGGCATCGGCAATATCGGTGCCGCCTTGGTAGCCACTGAGCACCACATCCACCTTGGCCAGTGCGCCCCTTTTTTCCATGGCATCCACGATGGCCGTCACTTCGCTGGCCGGAATGGGCGAGCCGCCCCAGTCGCCGTAGCCCGTGTGGTTGGAGTAGTTGACGGTGTAAATCGGCCAGACCTCATGCCCCAGACGCTGCAGCGGAAACACGGCCGCCGAGTTGCCAACATGGCCGTAAGAAACGTGGGATTGGATGGAGAGGATGTTCATGGTGCTGGTTTTGGGAAACAAGTGCTCGCACGTAACGGCGATAGCAATAGTCTGGATGGTAGCGCTGCTGTATTTGTCTACGCAGTTATGACAGAAAGAGAAAGCCAGCTTCCCCTTTAAGTGCGTCATGGCCTCGAACAAAGAGAGTAGTTATCAAGTGATCGATAGGGGGTAAAGGGTTTATACCGATATATCAAACCGAGATTGAGAGGATCGCAGAACTGGTCTATCGAGTCCGACAAGCGGTTGTTGTAATGGCGACATTCCAGACGTCTCACTTGCAACGCGAATGCCATGAGATGAGACGGACCAATGCTCTAAAGCCTTTCAAAATGTTCTCAAACCAAATTAATAATTTTCTCCGTGGTGATTTCAGTGGCTCTGAGTACGTGCAAAAGGCGCGTGACTTGGTTCCAGTCTTGAAAGAGCGTGCAAAGCAACAGTGGGACACGCCCAAAATCTTGGATGAAACCATTGCCGATTTGCAAAAGGCCGGTTTTTTCCAAATGCTGCAGCCCAAGCGCTGGGGTGGAGCCGAAACCACGCCTATCGAATCCTTTGAAGTCACTTCGATTTTGGCGGAAGGCGATCCATCCGTAGCTTGGGTGTTGGGTGTGATTGGAATCCACCACTACCACCTGGCGTTCTTTGACGACAAAGCCCAAGAAGAAGTCTGGGGCCAGAACACCCAGGCCTTAATCAGCTCGCCTTATGCCCCAGGCAAAGCACGTCGCGTCGACGGAGGTTTTGTTTTGAGCGGTCGTTGGGGCTTCTCCAGTGGTAGTGACCACTGTGACTGGACTTTCCTGGGTGGAAACATCGACGGTGAAGAAAACACAGGCAAAGCCAAGATTTCGGGCATGGCCCAGTACTGCTTCTTGCTGCCACGCAAAGACTATCAAATCATCCCTAACTGGGAAGTGCATGGCTTGAAGGGCACAGGCAGTAACGATATTTTGGTGGAAGAAGCATTTATCCCTGATCACCGTGCGTTGCGCTGGGAAAACGTGCTCAATAACGATGCTCCTGGCTTGAAGCAAAACACCGGCTTGTTGTACCAACTGCCGTTTTTCCAAATCTTCTCGCGTGCCACACAAGCGCCCTCTGCTTTGGGCGCATTGACCGGCCTCGTGAACGCTTTCATTGACTTCAATGCCGGCAAGGTCAGCCGCCACGGCATGGCGATCAGCTCCAACCATGCAGCCACGCTGGCAGTCGCACAGGCCCTGTCGCACGTGGAAGAGATGAAGTCTCAACTCTACAAGAACTACGCACGTGTGATTGCTGAATTGGAGGGCGGTCCTGCTGTCTCGATCCATGAGCGCCGCCAGTTCCGCTTCCAAAGCTCTGAAATTCCTGCACGTTGCACACGCTTGGCTGCCGAGCTCTTCCGCCTGAGCGGTGGACACGCGATTTTCTCTAAGTACGACTTCGGCCGTATTTACAACGACATCATCGCTATTCAGAGCCATCAACTGAACAACTACCAGCACCACGCCAACGCATGGGCAGGTACGTTGTTGGGTGACGAAAAAATCGCTCAAAACTATTTTGCTTGATTCGATATTTTCGATTTTTATAAAAGGAGACCTGGATGAAAAAAATGAAAGCCATGGTGCTGGCATCTGCTACGTTGGTGCTTTCCGGCACTGCACTGGCTGATGCAAGCTATCCCAACAAGCCCATCCGCTTGATCGTTCCCTACGCTGCAGGCGGTGGCACAGACGTCATTGCGCGAAAAATTTCGCACGTTATGTCGGAGGTGCTTAAGCAGTCCATCGTGGTCGATAACAAGCCAGGTGCTGGCACTGCCATTGCTGCGGCTGACTTGGCGAAGTCTGCTCCTGATGGCTACACCGTGCTGTGGGGCGATAACTCCACCTATGTAGTCAACCAGTTCTTGTACAAAAACCTCTCCTACAACCCCAACAAGAGTTTTGCGCCTGTTGGCGTCACGGTAAAGGGTGGTTTGGTTCTGTCGGTGAATGCCTCCATTCCTGCGAACAACGTACAAGAGTTCATTCAGTACGCCAAGGCCAATCCAGGCAAGCTGGCCTATGGCACGCCCGGTAATGGCACCCCCCACCACCTGATGATGGAAGGCTTCAAGAAAGCTGCGGGTGGTTTGGATATTCAGCATGCACCTTACAAGGGTGAAGGCCCTGCCATGAACGAACTGGTCGGCGGCAGCTTGCAAACCATGTTCTCCGGTGCGCGTGTGGGTGTGTCTACGGCGTCCACAGGCAAGATCAAGAACCTGGCCTTCTCAGGGCCAGAGCGCAACAAGGCTACGCCTGGTGTTCCTACTTTTGCCGAAGCAGGTTTTCCTAACTTCGTGAATGAGTACTGGCATGGTCTGTCGGTACCTGCAGGCACGCCAGAAGCCGTGATTGACAAGCTCAATGCTGCATTGAAGACAGCAGTGCAAAACCCAGAGTTGTTGGATTGGCTGCACACGATTGCGGGTGTTCGCACGATTGCCAGCACACCTGCCGAGATGCGCACCCTGATGGAAACCGAAGCCAAAACCACAGGCGAATTGCTGAAGTCCTTGGACTTGCAAATTAACTAACTTCAGTGACGGAAAGAACTTGAGATGACGATCAAGCCACACGCTGCGTACACCGCCCATTACTACCGCGAAGATGCCACCTTGACGGATGCCGATGGCTCCAAACATTGGGTCACTCGCGGTGCCAACTTTGTGGTGGTGGCTTCCTTGGTGCAACCTGGTGCCAAGCTCAGCCGTGCTGCTTTGCACCAAAACGATGAGTACATGCTGATCCTGCCTTTGGGTGTGAGCGCCAAAATCGCCACGGCCAAAGAGTCGCTAGATGCATCCGAAGATACGCTGACGATTGTCCCTCCCGGAGAAAGCCACATCACTGTGGTCGAAGGCGGTTGGGTTTATCGGATCTTCAGCAAGCTGGTGGCTGATCTGTTACCTCTGGCTTCCAATACAGCCACCTACGCTGTGCCTACCAATGTGGCTGATCTGGTCACATGGCCTGAGCCCGTGGGTGGCTTCAAGCTGCGCCATTACAAACTGGACGATTACAAGCGCACCGACACCACCATGCGTCTGTTCCGCACCCAGCACTTGATGGTCAACATCTTTTTGCCCAGCAAGGCACCACGTGACATCCAGAAGATGACACCGCACTCGCACACCGACTTTGAACAAGGGTCGCTGGCCTTGCATGGCGCCTATATCCACTACATGCGCTACCCATGGACTGCCAACCTGAACGACTGGCGCGCAGATGAAGCACTGGTGGCTTCGGCCCCTTCGCTGTGCGTGATTCCTCCTACCGTCATTCACACTTCGCAAGCGGTAGGTGAGTCGGGCATGCAACTGGTCGATATCTTTGCACCCCCACGCGAAGATTTCTCGCTCAAGCCCGGTCTGGTGTGCAATGCCGACGAATACCCACTGCCTGAAGCGGTGGAAGCCAAGCGCCAGGCGCTGGCAGCGGCCGCGCAATAAAGAGGAGCAGCCATGATTGGAGATTTTCTTAAATCGCTGCAATCGCCCGATGCCTGCCAGTTTGGCACTTGGGTCAAGCTGGGTTCGCCGGAGACATTGGAATGCCTGGCATTGGCAGGTTTTGACTTCATTGCGGTGGACATGGAGCATGCGCCCCATACGTTTGAAACGGCCTACCGCATGATCGTCATGGCCCAAGGCTTGGGCATGAAAGTCTTGGTGCGACTGCCCGATAGCCAAGGCGCCAACGTGCAGCGCATTCTGGACAGTGGCGCCGATGGCGTGCTGATTCCTCGTGTGCGTTCGGTGCAAGAAGCACAGCAAGTGGTCGATGGAATGATCTTCAGCCCCAAGGGCAGCCGTGGTCTGGGCATTACCTCGCGCGCCGGGCATTGGGGCTTGAAGCCTACTCCCCAGTACGTGCAAGAAGGCAATGAGCTGGTGCTGCGTATTCCGCAGCTTGAAGACCAAAGCGCCTTGGAGCAAGTCGACCAGATTCTTGACGTGCCCGGCGTCAACGCCATTTTTGTGGGCCCCGGCGATCTGGCTTTGTCCACTGGAAAGCCTGCAACCGACCCCTCGAATGCGGCTTTGATCGATCGCCTGATCCAATGCGCCAAAGCGCATGGTGTGCCTTGCGGTACGGCGGTGGGTGATGCAGCAGCCGCGGTCAAGGCCAAGGCACGTGGCTTTAACTTCGTGATGGTGAGCAACGATTTGTCGCTGTTTGCCAAGTCGGCCAAAGCCTTGATGGATGGCGTGAAGAGTTAAGCGATGACAAGCAACCTCGAACTCCAATTAGGTCCACGCGTGGCTTTGCGCGGCGTGTGTTTGCTCACGCCAGAGCGTGCGCAGCGCGGCTACCGCTTGAGCAAGTTCTTAGCGGGCCTGCGCCATGCCGCAAACCGCGATCAGTTTGCAGCCGACGCTGTGGCGTACATGCGAGCCATGGGCCTGAGCGAGTACGAGCAATCCATGGTTCAGCAGCGCGATTACAACGCCATGCTGGACTACGGAGCCAGCGCTGTCGCGCTGGGCAAAGCCTCACCCGCACTGGGCACCAATTTGCTGGCGCGTGGTGCAGGCAGCATGGGCATGACTGTCGAAGCATTCATTCAACAGCGCAAACAAGCCAACAAGGGGTATCCATGGGAGTTTTAGTTGGCGCCATCGGCTCCTCGCATGCGCCGTCCATTTCGTTTGCGTACGACGCCAAGCACCACGACAAGCCAGAGTGGAAGCCGTTCTTTGACGCATATGCGCCCGTGCGTAGCTGGTTGGAAGCAGCGCGTGTAGATACTTTGGTCGTGATCTACAACGACCACCTCAACCAGTTCCAATTTGACCAGTACCCCACGTTTGCCTTGGGCATTGCAGAGTCCATGCCAGTGGCCGATGAGGGGGCTGGTGCCCGCGACTTCCCTCCGCTGCGCGGAGATTGCGAACTGGGTTGGCATTTGGCACAGCAAATGGTCAACGACGAGTTCGACCCCACGATTTGCCAAGAGATGGTGGTCGATCACGGCATCATGTCCGTCATGCCCTTGCTCATGGCCACGCCGTGGCCCATGCAGGTGGTGCCTATCCATGTGAACGTGCTGCGCGAACCCTTGCCCAAGCCGGTGCGTTTGTGGAAGCTGGGCCAGTCCATTGCCCGTGCCATTCAAAGCTTCCCCGCAGAACGCCGTGTGGCCGTGGTGTCCACAGGTGGCCTGTCCCACCAATTGCACGGTGAGCAGTTTGGCTTTGT
>JBJEZV010000175.1:0-9259 GCA_051887595.1 Comamonas sp. | reverse complement strand
TGCTGGTCGTATTTCACGTGCTGGCCCAGCTTTTTCTTGGATGCATCTTCCAGCCACGGCTTGAGTTGCGCCAGCACCCAATCCATGGGCAATTGCGCAGGTACATCCATACCTTCGTGGCGCAGCGGAATGTACGCGGCCTCGCCCACTTTGACGCTCAGCGAAATGCCCACGATCTGCGCGCGCATTTCATCGAGCGAGTCGGTTTCGGTATCAATGGCCGTCAGTTCAGCCGTTTGGATCTTGTTCAGCCAAGTATGGAACTGCTCTTCGCTCAAGATCGTGGTGTAGATGACCTCGCGCTGCTGGGCCTGCACGGCCACTTCGGTGGTGGCTGCGTCATCGGCATCGAACATGTCGCCTTGCGCCGATGCTGGGCGTGCCTTGGCAGCAGGTGCTTGCTTGGCCACATCTTCCACATTGGCAGCGCCGCTGCCGATGGCCCTGGCCAGACCTTTGAAGCCATATTGCTCGTAAAAAGGCAGCAGTTGGAAGTGATCTGGTTCGTCCAGCGTGATGTCATCAAACGCTGGCAATCCCGGAATGTAGTCCGCCAAGTCGCAATCGGTTTTCATGGTGACCAGCTGGCGGCTCAAGGCCAGCTGACCACTCGCAATCGCTTCGCGCAGGTTGTTGCCTGCCACGCCTTTGATGGCATCGGCATTCGCTATCAAATTGTCCAGCGTGCCGTACTCTTCCAGCCACTTGGCCGCCGTCTTAGGGCCCACCTTGGTCACGCCGGGTACGTTGTCTACGGTGTCGCCAATCAGTGCCTGGAAATCAATCATCTTCTCAGGCGGCACGCCAAACTCGGCCGTTACGCCTGCCACATCGCGGCGCTTGCCATTCATGGTGTCGATGATGGTGATGCGCTCGTTCACCAACTGCGACAGGTCTTTGTCGCCGCTGGAGACAATCACATCCATACCTTGGGCTGCGGCCATGTTTGCCAGTGTGGCAATCACATCGTCCGCTTCTACACCGGGCACGGCCACCACCTTCCAGCCCAGCAAATCCACCACTTGGTGAATGGGCTCGATCTGGGTGCGCAAATCATCGGGCATGGGCGAGCGCGTGGCCTTGTACTGGTCGTACATGGTGTCGCGGAAGGTCGGCCCAGAAGCGTCAAACACGCACACGGCATAGTCTGCGGGCACATCGCGGCGCAGCGACTGCATCATGTTGATCATGCCGCGAATGGCGCCGGTAGCGGGGCTATTGGGGTCACCGGGTACGGCCCGCAGGTCGGGCATGGCATGGTAGGCGCGGTACAGATAGCTGGAGCCGTCCACCAGCACCAAGGTTTTGGAATTGCTCATAGAAGGAAATTGTGCCTGTGCGAACCCTGCATGGGAGGTTGGATGGTCTTGTGGCCGGTCAAGAGTAAACCTAAGCCATGGCAAGCAGTGCCAAAATTGCTGAAATAGGAACTGACCCTACAATTTAGCCATGCGCGCTGCCTCCTTCCTCCTTACTTCCATTTTGGTTGCCACTTCCGCAGTGGCCCAAAGCCAGGGCGATACCTCGCCTGCCACCCCTGCTGCAGCTGAGCCTGCCGCGCTTGCGCCTGATGCACAGGGCGACAAGAACAACCAGCGCATCCAACGTATCCGGGTCGAAGACAGCGGCAGCCGCGTGGACGAGCTGCGCGTAGGCGGTGAAACCAAGAACATCACCGTGCAACCCAAGGTCGGCAATATGCCCTCCTACGAAGTTCAACCCCAGAACATCGAAGGCGCTGACGGCACCAATGGTCGTCGCGTCTGGCGCGCACTGCAGTTTTAAGCTTTCTACTTCGGCCCTGTAACCAGGGCTGGAGCTCTTACTTTTCAACATCCTGAGCGATGGCCGTTTTTACTGAAGTCTCCGACAAAGACGCGCGCGACCTGCTGCGCCGTGTTCCCCTGGGTCAACTCACTGCGCTGCGTGGCATTCAAGGCGGCATTGAAAACACCAACTATTTTCTGACCACAGACCAAGGTGAATGGGTGCTGACCCTGTTCGAGCGCCTCAAGGCCGAACAGCTGCCCTTTTATCTGTATCTGATGAAGCATCTGGCGCACAAAGGCATTCCTGTGCCGGATCCGCAAGCTGAT
Organism: Comamonas sp.; assembly: GCA_051887595.1. GTDB lineage: Bacteria > Pseudomonadota > Gammaproteobacteria > Burkholderiales > Burkholderiaceae_C > Comamonas. Next base: position 7,163 of record JBJEZV010000175.1, on the reverse strand, counting down.
GCCAAAAGTGGCGACGTGCTGCACAAAGTCTGCGGCAAGCCAGCTGCCATCGTGCAAAAGCTGCGCGGCCAAAGCCAACTGCAGCCGCAGCCTGTACACTGCGCAGCAGTGGGCGATATGCTGGCCAAGATGCATTTGGCAGGGCGCGACTACGACCGCGAGCAGCCCAACCTGCGCGGTCTGGCTTGGTGGAACGACACCGTCCCTACCGTGCTGCCGCACCTAGAGCAAGATGCTGCCGAGTTGCTGCAAGCTGAGCTCGCCTACCAAAATCACATTGCGGCATCGAGTGCTTACCGGGCCCTGCCACGTGGCCCTGTGCATGCAGATCTGTTCCGCGACAACGTGATGTTTGACGGCGAAGAGCTGACGGGCTTTTTCGACTTCTATTTTGCTGGTTGCGACACTTTCCTGTTCGACTTGTGCGTGTGCCTCAATGACTGGTGCATTGACCACAGCACGGGCGCCCATGACGCGGCCAAGGCACAGGCCATGCTAGAGGCTTACCAGGCCATACGCCCGCTAGAAGCGGCCGAGCGTCAATTGCTCAATGCCATGCTGCGCGCTGGAGCCCTGCGGTTTTGGATTTCACGGCTGTGGGATTTTTATCTGCCACGCGAAGCCTCCATGCTCGTACCCCACGACCCTAAGCATTTCGAGCGTGTGCTGCGCCAGCGCGCGAATTACCCCATTGCGCTGGACTTGTTAGAAACCTCGGTTGCTTAATTCCACCTGCCCCCAGCACTGCAGCGCGTGCAGCCGCTGGGGTACAGTGGAGCGCCGCGCAAGCACTCCATCTGCGCCCTCTTCTTGCGCCTTATTGCCATGAAACTTCATATCGTTCCCGCCAAGACAGGCCTTGAATGGGTCAAGCTTGGAATGCAAACCTTCTGGCGCCAGCCCATGGCGTTGACGGCTTTGCTCTTTCTGAGCATGGTGGCTGTTTCGCTGCTGGGCATGCTTCCGATCATTGGGCCCTACCTGGCGCTGGTGCTTATGCCCACTGTCTTTTTGGTGATGATGCTAGGCGCTGCCGAAGCATCCCAAGGCCGCATTCCCCGGCCCAGCTTGGTAGCAGCGCCGTTTCGCAGCGGCACTTCACGCATTCAGGCTTTGGCCATTTTGGGTGTGTTCTACACGCTGGGCATTATGCTGATCGTGGGCCTGACCTCTTTGTTTGACGACGGCAGCCTCGCGCGCCTGTCGCTGAGCAATGAACCCATGACCCCCGAATTGGCCGAAGAGCTGGTGCAGCAGCCCGGTTTTCATATTGCGCTGTGGACAGGTTTTGCCCTGTACAACCTGCTAGCCATGCTGCTGTGGCATGCACCTGCGCTGGTGCAGTGGCATGGTGTCTCTCCCGTAAAAGCCGTGTTCTTTAGCGTCGTGGCGTGCGTGCGTAACTTCCGCGCCTTCTTTTTATATGCCCTTGGCTGGATGGGATTGTCGATTGCAGCAGGCCTTGCCTTGTCCTTGCTCACGCTGCTGTTGTCAGCCGTGCTGGGCTCTGCCGTGGCGCTGGCAGCCAATATCTTGACCATCATGCTGGGCATGGGGCTGGTCACCATGTTCCTGACCTCGGCAGTCTTTACGTTCCGCGATTGCTTTTCGGCACCTGAGCCTGCACAACAGCCGTAAGCGCAGACTGCACGTATAAAAAGGGACGCACTTGCGTCCCTTTTGCTTAGTGTGATGCCGAGTCTTAGCGACTCGCTCTACCTTCACTCCACCACCGTGAGCTTGGCAATCGCCAACGCCAGCCACTTGGCACCATGGCGTGGGAAGTTGATATGGGCGCGGGCATCGTCACCTGCGCCTTCTACAGCCAACACTTTGCCTTCACCAAACTTGGTGTGGAACACCGTCAAGCCTTTGGCAATGCCATGTGCCGGCGCTGCTTTTTGCGCGGGCACGGGCGGGCTGGCGAACACTTCCGTTTTGGGTTGGTAGGAGCCATAGGACTTGCCACCCCAGTGGCTGCTGGAATGACTGCTACTGCCACGCGGAGAGAAGCTGCCAAATCCCCCTTTGGCGCTGATCCATTTGACGGCGCTCTCTGGCAGCTCATCAATAAAGCGGCTGGGTAAATTGAACGTGGTACGTCCATGCAACATACGGCTTTGTGCGTGGCTCAGATACAGGCGCTTGCGCGCCCGGGTAATGGCCACGTACATCAAGCGACGCTCTTCTTCCAGGCCTGCTCGCTCGCTCATGGAGTTTTCATGCGGGAACAAGCCCTCCTCCAGCCCTCCAATAAAGACCACATCAAACTCTAGCCCCTTAGAGGCATGCACGGTCATGAGTTGTACGGCATCTTGGCCAGCCTGGGCTTGGTTGTCACCAGCCTCCAAGGCGGCATGCACCAAGAAGGCTTGCAGTGGCGAAAGCGTTTCACCCGTTTCAGCATCGGTGCCACTCAAAGGCAGATCCAGCATTGGCAGCGAAGCATCCAGGCCTTGACTGACCGGACTTTGTGACAGATCCACGGCCTTGCCAGTTTCATCCACAGGCAACGCTACGGCATCCTTGCCAAAGCCTTCTTGTGTGACAAAACTTTCCGCCGCATTGATCAACTCCTTCAAGTTCTCGATACGGTCTTGGCCTTCTTTGTCGGTTTGGTAGAAGTCGATCAGGCCGCTGACTTCCAGCATGCGCTCGATGGTCTGGCGCAAGGTCTTGCCTTGGGTTTCTTCGCGCAAGACATCGATCTTGGCCACAAAGCCTTGCAGCTTGGTACCTGTGGCACCACCCACTGCAGTAACGGCGTCACTGAGCGAGCAACCCGCTTGGTGCGCAGTTTCTTGCAAGTTTTCGATGGTGCGCGCACCAATGCCACGCGCGGGAAAGTTCACTACGCGCAAGAAGCTGGTGTCATCGTGCGGATTCTCAACCAAGCGCAAGTAGGCCAATGCATGCTTGATTTCTGCCCGCTCAAAAAAGCGCATGCCGCCATACACACGGTAAGGAATACCAGCGTTGAACAGCTTGCTCTCAATGACACGGCTTTGGGCGTTGCTGCGATAGAGCACCGCAATTTCTTGCCGATTGAAACCGTCGTTTTTCACCAAATCCTTGATCTCACCAACGATCCAGCTGGCTTCATCCAAGTCGGTGGGAGACTCCATGATGCGCACCGGCTCGCCTGCGCCTTGGTCCGTGCGCAAGTTTTTACCCAAGCGCTGGCTGTTGTGCTCGATCAGGGCGTTGGCGCTGTCCAAAATATTGCCGTAGCTGCGGTAGTTTTGCTCCAGCTTGATCTGGTGCTGCACATCAAACTCACGCACAAAGTCGCTCATATTGCCCACGCGCGCACCGCGAAAGGCGTAGATGCTTTGGTCATCATCGCCAACGGCTAGCACGCTGGAAGTGGACTGCAGCTTGCCATGTACCACCTCACCTGCCAGCTGCTTAAGCCATGCGTACTGCAGTTTGTTGGTGTCTTGGAATTCGTCGACCAGGATGTAACGGAAACGCCGTTGGTAATGGGCACGCAAAGCAGAGTCATCGCGCAGAATCTCAAAGCTGCGCAGCATCAACTCGCCAAAATCGACCACTCCTTCGCGCTGGCACTGGTCTTCGTAGAGTTGGTAAAGCTCGACCTTTTTCTTCGTATCTGGATCGGCCGCTACCACGTCCTTTGGACGCAGCCCCTCTTCTTTGCAGCCTGCAATGAACCAGCTCAATTGCTTGGGAGGAAACCGCTCATCATCTACGCCATATTGCTTGCACAGCCGCTTGATGGCGGAGAGCTGATCTTGGGTATCCAGAATCTGGAACGTCGCCGGCAAACCCGCTGCCACATGGTGGGCCCGCAGCAAGCGGTTGCACAGTCCGTGGAATGTGCCAATCCACATGCCTCGCACGTTGTAGGGCAGCATGGCCGACAGACGTGCCGTCATTTCTTTGGCCGCCTTATTGGTGAACGTCACCGCCATAATGCCGCCGGGCGATACCTGGCCCGTTTGCAGCAGCCAAGCAATGCGCGTGGTCAGTACCCGCGTCTTTCCGGAGCCAGCACCCGCCAGCACCAGTGCATGGCCTTGGGGCAGGGTCACAGCAGCGCGCTGCTCTTCGTTGAGGCCTTGCAGCAAGGGCGATGAGTGGGAAGGCGGTGTGCCGTCGTGGGCACCGTCAAGCAAGTCGATGGGAAACATTCCAGCATTGTAGAAACTGCGCTCGTCCGTTGTGCCGCCAAGGCAAAGGAAGCAACGCTATATGCCCTGCCGTATAGCCTTCATTCTAAGATGGATGCACGGGTTCCCCCTTAGGCCCTATAGAATCAATCACCGGGCCCAAGTTTTTGTGGTCCGGTTTTTTTTGGCCTTTTTATCCTGTGCCATGACAACCGGCCTCCAAGCCAAGCGCCTACACACTGAAAAATCGAGGTGGGTGAGATTCCCGCCCATGACCTTTTCTGGAGCTTGGAACCATGGAAATTTTTGACTACGACAACATCCTGCTGCTGCCCCGCAAGTGCCGTGTGGAAAGCCGTTCGGAATGTGATGCCAGCGTTGAGCTGGGTGGTCGCACTTTCCGCCTCCCTGTCGTTCCCGCCAACATGAAGACGGTGTTGGACGAGAAGATCTGCAAGTTTTTGGCTCAAAACGGTTACTTCTACGTGATGCACCGTTTTGATATCGACAATGTCCAGTTCACCAAGGACATGCAGTCGCAGACCCTGTTTGCCTCCATCTCGCTGGGCGTAAAGCAGGCCGACTACGACACCGTGGATCGCTTTGTGGCCGAAGACATCTGCCCTGAGTACATCACCATCGACATCGCCCATGGCCATGCCGACAGCGTGAAGAACATGATCCAGTACATCAAGGCCAAGTTGCCTGATGCCTTTGTGATTGCTGGCAATGTAGCCACACCGGAAGCCGTGATCGACCTGGAAAACTGGGGCGCTGATGCCACCAAGGTGGGCGTCGGCCCAGGCAAGGTGTGCATCACCAAGCTCAAGACGGGTTTTGGCACCGGTGGCTGGCAGCTGTCAGCGCTTAAGTGGTGCGCCCGCGTGGCGACCAAGCCCATCATTGCCGACGGTGGTATCCGCAGCCACGGCGATATCGCCAAGAGCATCCGTTTTGGCGCCACCATGGTCATGATTGGCTCGCTGTTTGCTGGCCATGAAGAGTCTCCTGGCAAGACCGTGGAAGTCGACGGTGAGCTGTTCAAGGAATACTACGGTTCGGCATCTGACTTCAACAAGGGCGAATACAAGCACGTTGAAGGCAAGCGCATCTTGGAGCCTGTGAAGGGCCCGCTGAAGAATACGCTGATTGAAATGGAGCAAGACGTGCAGTCCTCCATCAGCTACGCCGGTGGCAAAAAGCTCATGGACATCCGCAAGGTGAACTATGTGATCCTTGGCGGCGATAACGCTGGTGAACACCTTTTGATGTAATGGCCAGGCTGCACACGGTGCAGCCTTGATCGCTGAAGCTTCCGCTGCATTGTGTGCAATGGCGGAAGCTTTTTTTATGGCCCCAACAACATCTCCAGCGCTACTGCCCCGCGGGTTCCCTTGTCTGCATTCACGCTCCAAACCCAGTTTCTCGCGCTGGGCCCAGCCTCAATGATGGTTTTTTGACCACAAAAACAGCTGAGGTCGACACGGGATTGATGTCAAGCGTTGCGCAATCCCAACACACCTAACAGCCGATAAAGGGTATTGCACGGCTCGCTTACGGGGCTATTGGAGGATGCCAAGTCGATCCTGCGCGCCCCACGCCTCCACTAGGCATACCCCCAAGCAATAGACCGATGAGCGCTTACTTGTCAAGAGCTTTGCAGCTCAGCTTGCAACATTCTGTGTAGCGCCGTTCGTCCTACAAACCCTATCTACAGCACTCACAACAATAGCAATCACTCACTTTTGTGTGTTGATAGGAGTAAATGTAATGAACAAAAAAGTGCTCGCCACCCTGCCGTTTATCGTCTTGGGTAGCACCGCTTTCGCGCAATCTTCAGTCACTTTGTTTGGTACGGTGGACCAAGCCGCTACGTACGTGGACGGCTCCGACAGCTGGTCGGGCTTGCAGTCTGGCGGCAACATGGACAGCCACATCGGCTTTCGTGGCATCGAAGATTTGGGCAGCGGCCTGAAAGCCCAGTTCTGGCTGGAAGCAGGCATCTTGGCTGACCAAGGCACGGGCGACAGTGGCTCTGGCTTGGATTTCTCACGCCGTGCGACCGTGGGTTTGCTAGGTAACTTTGGTGAGATCCGTTTGGGTCGTGACGAAAGTGCCTCTTACCGTGCGATGAAGGGCTTTGACGTCTTTAACAACGCTGGTATCGGCGGCACGCGCATGTGGAACCAAAGCTTCCCAGGCTCTACCGTTGGCTACGACTCCAAGCGCAAAGACAACATGGTGTCGTACTACTCGCCCAACTGGGGTGGTTTTAACATCGGCGTGAACTACGCCTTCGGCGAGCGCCCTGTTGACACTTGGGAAAACGGCTCGTACTTGGGCTTGGCCCTGGGCTTTGGCAATGGCCCTTGGAATGCAGCATTGACGGCTGAGCAGCAAAACGATGTGCTCGTGCCTGGCATCCTGCCTGCTCCTGCCTTGCTGGGCGTGGACGAACGCGCTTACTCAGCAGGTTTGGGCTATGACTTCGGTCGCTTCAAAGTCTCTGGTGCTTACCGACAGTCTCGCCTGAAAGCCGATGGTTTTGACTCTCTCAAGGGTCAAACCTACACCTTGGGTGTGGCCGCTCCCGTGGGCGCAGTGGGTGTCCTCAAGGCTTCGTACAACCGTTATGAACGTGAGCAATTCGCAGGTTCTGAACTCAAAGCTGACCAGTTCTCGCTGGGCTATGAGCACAACCTGTCCAAGCGCACTGCCTTGTACGGTACTTACTCGTACCTGAACAACAAGGACAACAACGGCGCCAACCTGGGCTTGTCCATGGGCGGCGTGCCTGCCGATATCGACGGCAAGCAGCACGGCATCCAGCTGGGCGTGCGTCACTCGTTCTAAGAGAGGGAACCTGGTGGGGAAGGAGCCAAGGCTCCTTCTTTGAGTGTCCGAATTGGCTGTTAACGCTTCACCGCGTTAACAGCTTTTTTTTGAAGTTGGGCAAACAAAAAGGAGCACTAAGTGGTGCTCCTTTTCCGTCAAAAACGCGTAAGCGCTGATTTACAGCTTTTCCACCAG
>JBJEZV010000174.1:0-9339 GCA_051887595.1 Comamonas sp. | reverse complement strand
TCCCACATGCTGTTTGCTGTGCTGACGCTGCTGCTGTCCATCGCCTATCTGGCGATGGCCTGGAAGGCCACGCCTGCAGCCAAATCCACGCTGGTGTATGTGTTCACGCGCATTGCAGGTGGCATTGCAGCGCTGACGGGTTTGGGCGTCACCTTTGCCGGTCCTTGGCAGCAAATGATGTATCCGTATATCGGCTTGATTTTGTATGTCATCCACGGCCTGTGCCTGGGCTTTGCCAAGCGCCAAGCTGCACCCGCTCAGCTGGGTTTGCGACGCGGTTTGCTGGTGGCGCAATTGGTGCTGCTGCTGGGCTTGACGGCCCTGATGGGCGCCAAACCTTTCTAAGCTTTTTTGGGCGGGCTTTTCCGCCCGCCGTACACCAAGGCCTCATTCGAGGCCTTTTTTTGTATGTGCAGGGCGTGCAATCCGCTGCAACCACCATTTTCTTATAACCAAAAGAGATAGTTCAAAAACAAAATAATATTTTGAAATCATAAAGAGGCTGCTTACAGTCGCTGCCAGACAGGGTTTGCACTGCCCCAACCCTGCTTCCACGATAGCGACGCGCCATGTACCAATACACAGAATTCGACCAAGCCTTCCTGAAGCAACGGGCCGCCCAGTTCCGAGACCAGCTCGAACGCTGGCAAGCGGGCAAACTCCCGGAAGACGATTTCCGCCCCCTGCGCCTGCAAAACGGCTGGTATGTGCAACGCTACGCGCCCATGCTGCGCGTGGCCATTCCTTATGGCGAAGTCAACAGCCAGCAAATTCGGGTGCTGGCACGTGTTGCACGTGAATACGACGAACCCGAGGCCGAAGTGTTTCGCGCGGCCATGGAAGGCCAAAGCAAGCTGGGCACGCAGTTTCTGCCCACGCATTGCGCCCACTTCACCACACGCACGAACGTGCAGTTCAACTGGATTCCGCTGTCCAAAGCTGCCGATGTGATGGAGCTGCTGGCCACGGCCAACCTGCACGGCATCCAGACCAGCGGCAACTGCATTCGCAACACCACAACCGATGCGCTGGCAGGCATTGCGCCCGATGAAGTGGTGGACCCCCGGCCTTATGCCGAGATCTTGCGCCAATGGACCACGCTGCACCCGGAGTTTGCGTTCTTGCCCCGCAAGTTCAAGATTGCCATCACGGGCGCCCAAGAAGACCGCGCAGCCACTGGCTGGCACGATGTGGGCCTGCATCTGGTCAAGAACGCGGCAGGCGAAGTGGGCTTTAAGGTGTTTGTCGGCGGCGGCATGGGCCGCACTCCGGTGGTGGCCACGCTGATTCGTGAATTTTTGCCCTGGAACCAGGTCATGAATTACATCGAAGCCATCGTGCGCGTCTACAACGAGCTGGGCCGACGCGACAACAAATACAAGGCGCGCATCAAGATTTTGGTCAAGGCCGAAGGCCAAGCCTATATCGACGCCGTGGAAGAAGAGTACCGCCAGATCCTTGAAGTAGATGGCGGCCCACACACCATTCCACAAGCAGAGTTTGACCGTGTGGCTGCTTGCTTTGTCGACCCAGCACTGCCGCAGATTGCCGATGTGGACTTGCACCAGACCGAGCAAAGCTTGGTGGAATATGCTGCAAAAAATCCAGCCTTTACGCGCTGGCTCAGCCGCAATGTGCACGCACACCGCAATCCGCAACTGCGCGCAGTGACGCTGTCGTTCAAACGCCTGGGCCAAGCGCCTGGCGATGCTACGGCCAACCAACTCGATGCACTGGCCGAACTGGTGGATCGCTTCTCCGCAGGCGAAGCACGCATTACCCACGACCAAAACGTGTTGTTGCCTTGGGTGCACATCAGCGAGCTGACCGCTTTGTACGAAGCCGCACGCGGCTTGGGGCTGGCCAGTACCAATGTGGCGCTGCTGACTGACATGATCGCCTGCCCTGGCGGTGACTTCTGCGCGCTGGCCAATGCCCGCAGTTTGCCCATCGCCGAAGCCATTACGCGCCGCTACCAAGACCTCGATGAGCTGGACGACATTGGCGAGATCGATCTGCACATCAGCGGCTGCATCAACTCCTGCGGGCACCACCACAGCGGCCACATCGGCATCTTGGGTGTCGATAAGGATGGCAAGGAGTGGTACCAGGTCACGCTGGGCGGCTCGGATGGGTCCACGCTCTCGGGCGAGGCTGTGGCGGGCAAGGTGATTGGCCCGTCCTTCTCCGCCGCAGAAGTGCCTGATGTGCTCGAAGCCGTGCTGACCACGTACCGCGATTTGCGCCAGCCTGGCGAGCATTTCATTGACGCTGTGCGCCGCATTGGGCTGGAGCCCTTCAAGGAAGCTGGCAAATCCGCGCGCCATCCTGCCGCTGAAACCGCCGACGCCCTCTGAGCCCGAGAAGAAAAAGGACAACGCCATGAAAATCTTGGCCCATAGCGACTACCAAAGCCCAGCAACCAGCCGCGACGGCATCTTGGTGCTTGCCAATGACGTGAATGCCTTGGAAGTGGATCTGCAAGGCATCACGCAAATTGATTTGCACTTTCCCAACTTCACCGATGGCCGCGCCTTCAGCCAGGCGTATTTGCTGCGCCGCCGCCGCAGATTTGCGGGCGATATCCGCGCGACCGGTGATGTGCTGATTGACCAACTCGTGCAAATGCAGCGCACCGGCTTTAGCTCGGCCGTGCTGCGTGCAGACGTTGACCTGTCCGATGCACAGCGCCAGTTTGAGCGTTTCAGCGGTTTTTATCAGGCCGATGCCATCAACCCCCAACCACATTTTGCGCAGCAGCCATGAGCACCATTGACCTTGCCGCCATCAATGCGCAATTCGGCCACGACGCACCCGCGTTGGTGCGCTGGGCGCTGGGACTGAACCAGCGCGCCATTGTGACCACCAACTTTCGCCCGTTTGAGGCCGTGATCTTGCACATGGTCAGCCAAGTGCAGCCCGATGTGCCGGTGATCTGGATGGACAACGGCTACAACACCCCGGCAACTTACCAATTTGCCGATGCCGTGACCCAACAGCTGGGCCTGAATCTGAAGATTTATCTGCCGCTGCGCTCACGCGCCCACCGCGAAGCCATCGAAGGCCCCACACCTACATTGGACGACCCACGCCATGCGGCCTTCACCGAGGAAGTGAAGCTCGAACCCTTTGCCCGCGCCCTGCGTGAGACGCAGCCACAAGTGTGGTTCACCGCCTTGCGCGCCACCGACAGCGCCGTGCGTGCGCAGATGGAGCCCGTGAGCATCAACCCTGACGGGTTGATCAAAGTCGCACCGCTGCTGCACTGGTCATCCAAAGACCTGTACGACTACTGCGAGCAACACGGCTTACCCAACAACTTTGACTATGTGGACCCCACCAAGGGCGAAGCGCAACGCGAATGCGGTCTGCATTTGGCGCATTGAGAACTTGACAGCTGCCTGCGCGGCAACCTGATTGGATTGGAAAAACGAATGAACGCCTGTGTGGAAACCCAAGTGCTGAGCCAGATCAGCAACCGCCACCTGGATGCGCTGGAAGAAGAAACCATCTTCATCCTGCGCGAAGTGGCCGCCGCTTTCGAACGCCCCGCCCTGCTCTTTTCGGGTGGCAAGGATTCGCTGGTCATGCTGCGCTGCGCTGAAAAAGCGTTTGGCCCCGGCCGCCTGCCGTATCCGCTGCTGATGATTGACACGGGCCACAACTTCCCAGAAGTGACCGATTTCCGCGACTTGCGCGCCAAAGAACTTGGGGCTGAGTTGATCGTGCGCAGCGTGGAAGATTCCATGGCGCGTGGCACGGTGCGCTTGGCGCATCCCGGTGAGAGCCGCAACGTCCACCAGTCCATCACGCTGCTGGAGGCGATCGAAGAGTTCCGATTTGACGCGCTCATTGGTGGCGCGCGCCGCGACGAAGAAAAGGCCCGTGCCAAAGAACGCATCTTTTCGCACCGCGACAGTTTTGGTCAGTGGCAACCCAAGGCCCAGCGCCCCGAGTTGTGGACCTTGTTCAACACCCGCATCGCACCCGGTGAGCACTTTCGCGTCTTTCCCATCAGCAACTGGACCGAGCTGGATGTGTGGCAGTACATCGAGCGTGAAAACATCGCCCTGCCCAGCATTTATTACACCCACCAACGCGAAGTGGTGGAGCGCAAGGGCCTGCTGGTGCCCGTCACACCCCTGACACCGCCCAAAGAAGGTGAAGCGGTGGTGGTGCGCGATGTGCGCTTTCGCACCGTAGGCGATATCACCTGCACTTGCCCGGTGGAAAGCACGGCAGCTACTGCAGCAGACATCGTGCTGGAGACTTTGGCCGCTGAAGTCAGTGAACGCGGCGCCACCCGCATGGACGACAAGACCAGCGACGCCTCCATGGAAAAGCGCAAGAAAGACGGGTATTTCTAATGACCACTCAAAACATAGCACCCAGCCCTTACAGCACTAAGGATAAAGGCCAATTTGATGCTGATTTTGAATCGACCTCTGCGCTGCGTTTCATTACCTGCGGCAGCGTTGACGATGGCAAATCCACTTTGATTGGTCGCTTGCTGGTCGACACCCGCGCCGTGCTGCAAGACCAGCTGGCTGGCGTGACCAAATCTGGCGAAACCGATTTGGCTTTGCTGACCGATGGATTGAGTGCCGAACGCGAGCAAGGCATCACCATTGACGTTGCGTACCGCTACTTCAACACCGATGCGCGCAAATTCATCATTGGCGACGCACCGGGGCACGAGCAATACACCCGCAATATGGTGACTGCCGCCTCCAGCGCGGACGCTGCGGTAGTGCTGGTGGATGCCACCAAGCTCGATTGGTCCAACCCTGAACTGAGCCTGCTGCCCCAAACGCGTCGCCACAGCTTGCTGGTGCACTTGCTGCGCGTGCATTCCTTGGTGTTTGCCGTCAACAAGCTCGATGCTGTCGCTAACCCCACACAAGCTTTTTTCCACATCCGTGGTGCCTTGCAGCGCTTTGCGCAGGAAGCCGGTATTGCCGTGACGGCCACCATTCCTGTTTCTGCCCTCAAAGGCTACAACGTGGTTCAAAGCGAAGCAGGTTGGGCAGGCTATGACGGCCCCAGCTTGCTGCGAGTGCTCGAACGCTTGCCCAACACACCTGCAGATTCCGATTTGCCTCTGGCACAGCCAGTGCAGTGGGTCGAAAAGTTCCATGACAGTGCCGTCACTAACCAAGGCCGTCGCGTGTTCTGGGGCCGCGTGGCAGCAGGTCAGGCCCAAGTCGGCGCGCAAGTGCAAATTCTGCCCAGCGGGCAACTGGCCACCATCGCCCAGGTGATCAACCATGCACGGGTACCCGAGAGCGTTGCAGCAGGCCTGTCCGCAGGCATTACGCTGGACCGCGAAGTGGATGTCTCTCGTGGCGACTGGATTGCGGCTGCCCCCGCTCCTACAGAAACCGCAGCCGATGACTTTGACACACCGGCGGATGCGCCTGTGTGGCCCAGCGCGCGCACTTTCAGCGCCACCGTGGCCTGGATGGACCAAGAGCCGCTGGTGCCTGGACGCGTGTATTGGGCGTTGCATGGCCACCGCTGGATCAAGGCCAAGGTGCAACGCGTGGTGCACCGCTTGGACATCCACACACTGGCCCAAGAAGCCGCGACGCAGTTGGAATCCAACGCCATCGGCGTGGTCGAGTTGGCCTTGCAAGAAGCCATTCCCGCTGCTAGTTTTACCCAGGCTCGCAACTTAGGATCACTGATTTTGGTTGACACCGCCAGCCATGCCACGGCAGCTGCTGTTTTGGTGCATTAAGCGCTACAACCACCGCCAATCCAGAGCTTGCCGCCCATGAATCTGCAACCACTGACAGCGTGGTTGCAGAAAAAACCTAGAATCGTGGGTTAACACTGAACCCCACTGCAGAAGAAAAAATCTCTCATGACACACGTCGTCACCGAAAACTGCATCAAATGCAAATTTACCGACTGCGTGGACGTTTGCCCCGTGGACTGCTTCCGCGAAGGCCCAAACTTCCTCGTGATTGACCCTGATGAATGCATCGACTGCGCCGTCTGCATTCCCGAATGCCCTGCCAACGCTATCTTTGCTGAAGAAGATGTGCCTGCTGATCAACTGGCCTTCATCAAGCTCAACGCCGAATTGGCATTGGCCAAGGGTTGGAAGAGCATCACCAAGCGCAAGGCGCCCCTGCCTGATGCGGACGATTGGAACGGCAAGTCCGGCAAGCTCGACTTGTTGGAGCGTTAATTCCGCCCGGCCCTTAAGGCATCACACGCGTTGTGCTTTCTGACAGCCCCTCTCGCGGGGCTGTTTGCTTTTGTAGACTCTCGGTATGAATACTGCCGCCTCCAGCCCTGCGCCCTTGACCACCGATGTTGCCGTGATTGGCGCCGGGGCCGTGGGCATGTTCCAAGTCTTTCAGCTGGGTCTGCAAGGGCTGCATTGCCACCTGATCGATGCCCTGCCCCATGTGGGCGGCCAGTGCGCACAGCTGTATCCGCACAAACCGATCTACGACATCCCCGGCATCAAAGCCTGCACGGGGCAGGAACTGGTCGATCGCCTGAACGCACAGATGCAGCCCTTTGCGCCCACTCTACATCTGGGCCAGCAAGTGCAGTCCTTGCAGCAACAGGGCGATGGCCAGTGGCTGTTGGGCACTTCGCAAGGCACACAGCTGCTGGTCAAGGCCGTGGTGATTGCCGCGGGCGTGGGGGCCTTTGTGCCCAAGACGCTCAAGATGGAAGGCATTGAGCCCTTGGTCGGCCACAGCGTGCACTACCACCCTGGCCAACTGTCTGATCTGCCTTTGCGAGATCAACACGTGCTGGTGCATGGCGGTGATGACATCGCCGTACAGGCAGCCATCACACTGGCTGAGCACGGTTGCCGCAGCATTACGCTGATGCACCGCCGCGCCGTTCTAAACGCGCCGGATGACTTGCTGGCGCAACTGCAAACGCTGCAAGACCAAGGCCGCGTGCAGTTTATGGCAGCACAACCACAGGCTTTGCATGCCGAGGGCACGCAGCTGCAGTCGGTAGAAGTCATGCTGCCCGATGGCACGCTGGAGCAACGCCCTGTAGACCAATGGCTGGTCTACCAAGGCATCTCTCCCAAGCTCGGCCCCGTCGCCGAATGGGGCTTGGAGCTGGTCAAAAAACAACTGCCCGTGGACAGCGGCACTTTTGTGACCGAGGCTCCCGGCATTTATGCCGTGGGCGACATCAACACCTACCCCGGCAAACGCAAGCTGCTGCTGTGCGGTTTTCACGAAGCCACGCTGGCAGGTTTTTCGATTGCAGAATATCTGAGCGATGTGCCGGTGCTGCTGCAATACACCACTACTAGCACACGACTGCACCAGTTGCTGGGGGTCAGCACTGATGGAACACTGGACTGATCGTTTGCACGCAAGCCATTCAGTTTTACTGCCGTCGTCTACTCACAGAAACAGCCCAGCCGATGACTGGGCTGTTTCACTTGAGCCTCAAGCAGGGGAGATGTCAACCTCGCTTCACAGTGCGGGTTAGGCAACCAGGTGATTTATTGAGGTGTCCACTGCAAGGTGACATAGGCCGTTCGACCTAAAGTGTTGTAGCCATCGGCAATGGCATATTGACGATCTGTGGCATTGGCCAGCTTGATTTGCAGTGCCATGTCCCGCGATACGGCGTAACGCGCGCTCAGATCCAGTGTGGCGTAGGCGTCCAGCATCTTTCCGGAAAAGTCCTTGCGTGCACCCGCACGCAATGCAGTGGCACCCAGCTTCCACTTGCCGATGGTTTTATCCAAGCCCACACGCAATTGCGATGTGGCCCGCGCAACGGGAACTTGCCCATCAGCTTGACGTGCTTTGAGCCAGTCATAACCGGTGGTTAATTGCCAGCTCTTGGCATGGAATGCGTACTCAGCGGTCCAGCCACGTAAGCGCGTCTCACCCGGCACATTGATTTTGTGCTGTGAGCCTGCTGCGATCAAATCACTTACTCGGTTGTCATAACGCAGCCATTTCGCTTGGTGCTGACCCTGCTGTATTTGCACCCCAAACTCAGTATTTCGACTTTTCTCGGGCGTCAAGTTGGGATTGCCGTTGTATGGAGAGTTGTTCCCCCAAAAATCGAACTGGTCTGCAAAGGTCGGAGCACGCATGCTCTTGGCATTGCCCGCAAAAAAGCGTACCCCATCCACCACCTCATAGCCGTAGTTCACTCCATAAGTAGTTGCTGCACCAAACTGCGAGTTGTCATCTCGCCGCGCGCTCAGCTGCCAAGAATGCTTGAGGTAAGCCCCTGTTAAACCGGCCAGCACAGCATTAATGTTGCGCGAGGTGGGAGTGGCAACGGGTGATCCACTATCGATGTCTTGCTCGATGCGCTCAACCCCTACCAAAGCAGTCCCAAAACCTGTTTGTATCTGCTGGTCCCACTTCCATTCGCGCTGATTAGATTGGTTGTAGGAGTTCCAACTACCGTCCAAATTGACTTGGCGATCCATCGACTCACTCACCCTGAAATGGGTCGTCCATCGTTCACTCAATGCGCCTTTCAGTGCCAGTTGTGAAACGCTGGTGGTCATGTCGACAAATGGCATAAAGGATTGACGATCGCTCGCATCGAATCGCGCACGGCCTGTGCTTCGGATCAAAGAAGCCTCAGCACGCCAATCTGGATTAATGTCATACCCCACGCCAACATTGAAAGAGGTTTGACTGAAGCCATCGTCATCGCTTTGCAAAGCATCGGTAGTTCGCCGCGCAGAGAAACCATGATCCACCACACGCGCAGCACTCAACTGATAGTCGAAGTCAGCCTGTTTGCCAAGCAAGCTTGCATCCAAAGAGCGATGCCCTCTTTGTCCTAATGTGACAGAGGCTGACTTCTGCAGTGTCGATCCAGCGGCACTGGCTCGCTTAGTAAAAATCTGAATCACGCCACCAATCGCTTCACTGCCATACAAAGACGAAGCAGGGCCTTTGACCACTTCAATGCGCTCAATCAGTTCGATCGGAATATTGGCAAAAGATGGCTGGCCTGAGGCAACGGAGCCGTAACGTGCACCGTCGACTAAAACCAAGGTATGCCGACTCTCTGAACCACGAATAAACACGCTTTGTGATTGGCCTCGCCCACCGTTGCTGTTGATTTGCACACCGGCTAAGCGCTGCAACACTTCAACCACTGTGCGCCCTGGCCCCATGGCCTGCAGCTGCTCCTTGGTAATCACCGTCACATCAGACAAGGTCTCGTCCAAGAGTGTGGGTGTTCGAGTTGCAGTGACTACCGTCTCAGACCATTTTTTCTCTGACGAGGATTGTGCCGAGGCGTCAAAAGCCACCAGCGACACCGCTGCAGCCACAACAGCTAATGGAAAACGAACAGGCGCGCGCA
>JBJEZV010000173.1:0-9367 GCA_051887595.1 Comamonas sp. | reverse complement strand
TTGTTCAAGAATGTGCGGCCACGCATGAAGTTCATGCTCTTGATCTTGATGCGGCTGCGAATCAGCTCATTGGTGGCTGCGCGGCCCCATTCGCCGGGATTGCCGCCATCACCCTTGGCCAAAAACTCCAGGTTGTCGTCCAGCGCACCCATCCAGGGGCCCATTTTTTCTTCTTCCGTGCCGGGCAAAAAGCCGATGTCTTCACCCACGCTCACCGTGGCGCGCGTCATGATGATTTCGGTGTAGCGGCGATCGTCCAGCACCTGAGACAGGCCAGCTGCCAGTGCCATCAGCGTCTTGCCTGTGCCGGCGGTGCCGGTCAGGGAAACAAAGTCCACATCCGGGTCCATCAACAGGTTCAGGGCAAAGTTTTGTTCGCGGTTGCGTGCGTTGACACCCCAGACGTTGTGCTTGGTGCTGCTGTAGTCGCGCAGGGTTTCGATGACCACAGTTTTGTCGCGAATTTCCACCACGCGGGCATGCAAGCTGGGCTCGCCCGGAGCTTCGAAATACACGTACTGGTTGATCAGCATCTGCGCCGACAGCGGGCTGGTGAAGCTGTAGAACGTCTTGCCACGGTCTTGCCAGCTTTCGACCTGCTTGGCCTTTTTCCAGAAGTCGGCGGGCAGGGCCAGGCTGCCGGTGTAGAGCAAGTCGCCGTCGTCCAGCGTCTTGTCGTTGCGGTAGTCCTCTGCAGGCAAGCCCAGCGCGCGCGCCTTGACGCGCATGTTGATGTCTTTGGACACCAGCACCACTTCTTGCTGGCCTTGCTTGAGCAATCGCAATCCCTGGACCACGCCCAGAATCTGGTTGTCGGCCTTGCCTTGGGGCAGGCTGGAGGGCAGTTTGTTGTCCAGCGGCACGGTCTGGAAGAACAAATGTCCGGTAGCGCCCTTGTGGCCTGTGGCGTCCAGGCGCAGACCGGCTGCCAGATCCGCATCTTTTTGGATATCGACCAGCGCATCCAAGGTGCGGCTGACTTGGCGGCCATTGCGGGCCACTTCGGTCATGCCCTTTTTGTGCCCGTCCAGCTCTTCCAGCACCACCATGGGCAAGAAGATGTCGTGCTCTTCAAAACGGAACAAGCTGGTGGGATCGTGCAGCAGCACATTGGTATCCAGCACAAACAAACAAGACTGGCCCGTACGTTTGGCGCTTGCAGGTTTTACCACGCGTGGAGTTGGTGCAGCAGGCGCTGGAGAGGGTGCCAGCAAAGCTGCAGTCGACTTCGACTTGCGGCCGGTGGCAGGTGTCGCTACTGGTGCGGCTTGGGCTGCAACAGTAGGCGATGCTGGTGCCGCTGTATGTTGCGCGGCCGCTTGGGTAGCGGCGCGCTGTTCTGCCAAGCGTTTAGCAGCTGCGTTGGTGGCTGCACTGGCTGTGGTGGTAGCCACCTTCTTGCGGCTGCGGCTGGCACTAGGTGAACTTGTTACTGCAGCGGGCTCGCTAGCCGCTGCAACAGCGGAAATTGGCAGTTCATCGTCAAGCGCTATCACTGCAGATTGGCTGCTGGCGGCACGCTTGCCAGGGCGTGCGGTCACATCAAACGCTTCCTTGGCAACGCGCGCGGCGCGCTTGGTCGGGGCTGGAGGCAATGGCATAAGTGTTTCAGTCCTTGTGGTCAGGGCTGCAGAAAGCACAAAGCCGCTGGGCACAGGCCCAAGCGGCTTTGGAAGAAAGGGATTTGCAATGCTGGGTCAAAACGCGCAAAGGCATGTGGCCCATTATGCCTATCCTGGTGCTGCGCAAAACGTCAGCGCCAAGCTTGTGGGGAATTAGGCGGCCTTCTTAGCGGCTGCCTTCAGGCCCTTGACGGCCTTAAGAACTTCGTCCACGTGGCCGGGCACTTTCAGGCCGCGCCACTCTTGCACCAAAATGCCATTGGCATCGACCAAGAAAGTCGAGCGCTCAATGCCCTTGACCTTCTTGCCGTACATGATCTTGTTCTTGACCACGCCAAACATGTGGCACATTTTTTCTTCGGTGTCCGCGATCAGCTCAAAGGGCAGCTCGAGTTTGGTCTTGAAGTCGTTGTGCGAATTCATGTTGTCGCGCGACACGCCGAACACGACAGCACCAGCCTTTTCGAAGTCCTTGAACTTGTCGCGGAACTGCATAGCCTCGGTCGTGCAGCCTGGGGTGTTGTCCTTCGGGTAGAAGTACAGGATCAGAATTTGGCCTGTGTGCGAGGTGTTGGTAACCTTCACACCACCTGTAGCGTTGGCCTCAAATTCTGGAAGGGGTTTGTTGACAACGATCGCCATGCGCTTTGATCTCTCGGGAGTAGTCGTTGGAATGCCGGGGGGTGTAAGAAATGTTTTTGCTTTTATGGGTGAAGTACGCCCCCGACCGCAACCTGCGATTTTACCCCGAAACGCTAAATTTGACGACTCCCGTGCGGATATTACTCTAGAAGTAGTGCGGCTATCACATTGCGGCCTTCTCCGGCCAAAACGTTGTAAGTGCGGCAAGCAGCGTGGGTGTCCATGGTCTCTAAACCGATGCGTTTTTGCATCAAGGGCTGCAGCCAAGACGGGTGTACAAAGCGCAGGCGGCTGCCCGAGCCAAAAATAATCAGCTCCGCATTGAATTCGGCCAGCGCGGCGAAGTGGGCGGCAGTGAGCGAAGCAAAGTCCGTGCAGTCCCAGGGGCGCAGCAAGCCGCTGGAGCCCAGCAGAATGTTGCCCCGGTGCTCTTGCTTGTTCACGGCAATCCAGCCGCTGCCATAGCCGGTGACCAATTGCACATCTGAGCGATCGGCGTGAAGTTTCATGGGGATGGTTCCTAGGCAGGTAATGGGTGGCAGCCCAACAAAGTCACCCAAATACGCTGGTGCGCATGGGCACCGCCGATTGCGGGGAGGCGTTGCGCTCGAAGTGTGGTCAAATTATAGGTTTCACCGAGGCGCGGGCGCGCCTTGGCGCTGTCCAAGCTTGAGGTTGTATCCATGAAGACCGTCCAAAAATCCGCCAAATTAGCCAACGTCTGTTATGACATCCGCGGGCCGATCATGGACGCGGCCAAGCAAATGGAAGAAGACGGCCACAAGATCATCAAGCTCAACATCGGCAATTTGGCCGTGTTTGGTTTTGATGCGCCGGAAGAAATCCAGCAGGACATGATCCGCAACTTGCCCAATTCGGCAGGCTACTCGGACAGCCGCGGCATTTTTGCCGCGCGCAAAGCGGTGATGCACGAAACCCAGCGCCAAGGCATCAAAGGCGTGACGCTGGACGACATCTATCTGGGCAATGGCGCTTCGGAGTTGATCAGCTTGGCAACCAACGCCTTGCTCGACAACGGTGACGAGCTGCTGTTGCCTGCGCCCGACTATCCATTGTGGACGGCTGCGACCAGCCTGTCGGGCGGCACCCCTGTGCACTACATCTGCGACGAAGCCAACGGCTGGATGCCGAGCCTGGACGATATCCGCAGCAAGGTCACGCCCCGCACCAAGGGCATTGTGGTGATCAACCCCAACAACCCTACCGGCGCGCTGTACTCGGATGAGTTGCTGCTGGGCATCATCGACATTGCGCGCGAACATGGCCTGGTGATTTTTGCCGACGAGGTCTATGACAAGGTGCTGTATGACGGCGTCAAGCACACGCCCATGGCCACGCTGTCGCACGATGTGTTGACCATCACCTTCAACTCCCTGTCCAAAGCCTACCGTTCGTGCGGCTACCGCGCAGGCTGGATGGTGCTGTCAGGCGACAAGAAGCCCGCCAAGGATTACATCGAGGGCTTGAACATGCTCTCGAACATGCGCCTGTGTGCCAATGTGCCCGGACAGTGGGCCGTGCAAACTGCGCTGGGTGGCTACCAATCGATTAATGACTTGATCTGCGAAGGTGGGCGCCTGCGTGTGCAGCGCGATCTGGCCTGGGAAATGATCAACGCCATTCCTGGTGTGAGCTGTGTCAAGCCCCAGGGCGCGCTGTACATGTTCCCACGCCTGGACCCAGAGATTTACCCCATCACCGACGACCAGCAGTTCTTCTTGGAAGTACTGCAAGAGACCAAGGTGATGCTGGTGCAGGGTACGGGCTTTAACTGGCCGAACCCAGATCACTTCCGTATTGTGTTTTTGCCCCATGAGGCGGACCTGCGCGAAGCCATCAACCGTCTGGCAGCTTTCTTGGCCAAATACCGCAAGCGCCACGGCACCGAAGCCTTGGCGCAGTCCAAGGCGGCGGCCAAAGGCAAGACCAAGCTGCACGTCGCAGCCTGACCCCATTTCTGATCGCTGCCTGCGTAGACCCCGTAAGCGCGGCAGCCCTTTATTTCAAGCAAAAGCGTAAGAGACTTATGAAACCGATCCAAGTAGGCCTGTTGGGCATTGGCACCGTGGGCAGCGGCACATTCAACGTGCTGCAGCGCAACCAAGAAGAGATTCGCCGCCGTGCGGGTCGTGGCATTGAGATTGCCATGGTGGCCGACTTGGACACGACACGCGCCAAGCAAATCGTGGGCGATGCCGTCAAGGTCGTGGGCGATGCGCGCGAAGTCATTGCCAATCCTGAGATTGATGTGGTGGTCGAGCTGATCGGCGGCTACGGCATTGCCAAGGCGCTGGTGCTGGAAGCGATTGCCGCTGGCAAGCACGTGGTGACGGCCAACAAGGCGCTGCTGGCGGTACACGGCACGGAAATCTTCAAGGCTGCGGCTGAGAAGGGCGTGATCGTGGCCTATGAAGCGGCGGTGGCCGGTGGTATCCCCATCATCAAGGCGCTGCGCGAAGGTTTGACTGCCAACTCCATCCAGTGGGTGGCCGGCATCATCAATGGCACGACCAACTTCATCTTGTCCGAAATGCGGGACAAGGGCTTGGACTTTGACGTGGTGCTCAAGGAAGCGCAACGTCTGGGTTACGCCGAAGCCGATCCCACCTTCGACATTGAAGGTGTTGATGCAGCTCACAAAGCCACCTTGATGAGCGCGATTGCCTATGGCATTCCCGTGCAATTTGACAAGGCCTATGTGGAAGGCATCACCAAGCTGGCTGGCGCAGACATCAAGTACGCCGAGCAACTGGGCTACCGCATCAAGCTGCTGGGCATTACCAAGCGCACCGACAAGGGCGTGGAGCTGCGTGTGCACCCCGCACTGATTCCTTCCAAGCGCCTGATTGCCAATGTGGAAGGCGCGATGAATGCCGTGGTGGTGCATGGCGACGCTGTGGGCACTACGCTGTACTACGGCAAGGGTGCTGGCTCGGAACCCACCGCATCGGCCGTGATTGCGGACTTGGTGGACATCGCGCGATTGCACGGTGCAGACCCCGCACACAGCGTGCCTGCGCTGGCTTTCCAGTCCAACACTTTGGCTGCAGCTGGCAACGAATTGCCCGTGCTGCCCATGGCAGAAGTCGTCACCAGCTACTACCTGCGTATCCGCGTGGCCGATGAAGCGGGTGTGTTGGCCAAGATCACCTCGCTGCTGGCAGGCGCGGGCATCAGCATTGACGCCGTGCTGCAGCGCGAAGCCGATGAAGTGGGCGGTGAGGGCTCGACCCAGACCGACCTCATCATCCTCACGCATGACACACGCGAAGGCGATATGGACAAGGCGCTGGCCGAAATCCAGGGTCTGCCCACAGTGCTGGCGCCGATCACCCGCATCCGCAAGGAAGAGTTGAACTGATGCTGTATCTTTCGACCCGCGGTCATGCTGACCGCAAACGCTTTTGCGATATCTTGCTCGAAGGCTTGGCGCCCGATGGCGGCCTGTATTTGCCTGAACACTATCCGCAGATTGACGATGCCAAGCTGACACAGCTGCGCACCGTGCTGGCCGAGCAAGGTTACGCCGCACTGGCGTACGAAATTCTGTCGCTGTACATCGACGATATTCCAGCCGACGATCTGCGGGCCCTGTGCGCCAAGACGTACACCAAGGACGTGTTTGGCACCGACGCCATCGTGCCCGTGCGTACGCTGGAAGGTAACTTGCTGATCGAAGCCTTGTCCAATGGCCCAACGCTGGCCTTCAAGGACATGGCCATGCAGCTGCTGGGCAACTTGTTCGAGTACGAGCTGGCCCGCCGTGGCGAAGAACTGAACATCCTGGGCGCGACATCGGGTGACACCGGCAGCGCGGCCGAATACGCCATGCGCGGCAAAAAGGGTGTGCGTGTGTTCATGACCAGCCCGCACGGCCGCATGAGCCCCTTCCAGCAGGCACAGATGTTCTCGTTGCAAGATGAAAACATTCACAACCTGGCCATCGAAGGTGTGTTTGACGATTGCCAAGACATCGTCAAGGCGGTGTCGAATGACCACGCGTTCAAGGCCAAGTACAAGATCGGCACCGTCAACTCCATCAACTGGGCGCGTTTGCTGGCCCAGGTGGTGTATTACTTTGCCGGTTACTTGCAAGCGACCCAGCGCAATGACGAAAAGGTGAGCTTCACCGTGCCGTCGGGCAACTTTGGCAACATCTGCGCTGGCCATGTGGCACGCCAGATGGGCTTGCCAATTGCACAGCTGGTGGTGGCGACCAATGAAAATGACGTGCTGGACGAGTTCTTCCGCACCGGCGTCTACCAAGTGCGTGGCTCGGCCAATACCTATGAGACATCCAGCCCTTCGATGGATATCTCCAAGGCCAGCAACTTTGAGCGCTTTATCTTTGATCTGGTCGGCCGTGATGGCGCGCGCACCAAGGCATTGTTTGCCGAGGGGGTTGCCCAGCAAGGCAAGTTTGATCTGAGCGCGGATGTGTGCTTCCAAGACGCTGCTGCCAAGTACGGTTTTGTCAGCGGCAAGAGCACGCACGCTGACCGTTTGGCTACCATCAAAGACTGCTATGAGCGTCTGGGCCAGATGATCGACACACACACTGCCGATGGTGTGAAAGTGGCGCGTGAGCATCTGCGCACCGAGCCCATGATCGTGCTGGAGACAGCGTTGCCGATCAAGTTCGCCGCCACCATTGAAGAGGCGCTGGGCCGTCAGCCTGAGCGTCCTGCCAAGTTTGAGGGCATCGAAGCCTTGCCCAAGCGCGTGGTGGTGATGCCATCGGATGTGGATCAGGTCAAGGCCTATATTGCACAGTACTGTGATTGATCTCACCGCGCGAAAGCATTAAAGATAGGAGCTGCTTGCCTAGATGTAGCTTGGTTTTGCGATAGAAAACATACGCAAACCCAAGTCAATCCTAGGGAAGGTGCTCTTTAATAATGCGTAATGGACGCAACAACCTGCCGGCGCTGGAGTTCCAAGCGCCGGTTGTTCTTTGGAAGAAGGCAGACGCATGAAAGCTTTGGGCTTTGCCGCTTATTCCGGCATGGGCAAAACCACCTTGCTGGTGGAACTGATCGCCGCGCTGCGCGCGCGTGGCCAGCGTGTCTCCACCATCAAGCACGCGCACCACAACGTGGATATCGACATTCCTGGCAAAGACAGCTGGCGCCATCGCCAAGCGGGTGCCAGCGAAGTGCTGCTGGTGTGCGACAACCGCATTGCCTTGGTGCGCGAACTGGAAACCCGGCAAGAGCACAACGTGCACAGCATGCTGGCCGAGTTGCGCAGCGATGTGGACTGGGTGCTGGTCGAAGGCTTTAAGCACGGTGATTTGCCCAAGGTCGAAATCTGGCGCGCACCCGATGCCGCCAGCGGCCAGCAAGCCAAGCCACTGCGCTTTCCCGAAGACCCGCATGTGGTGGCGCTGGCTACCGATGATGTGGCGGCCTTGCCTGTGCAGCCGCCGGCCCATGTGGCCGTATTGGATCTGAACCAGCCTGCGCAGATCGCAGACTGGATGCTGGCCAACGCCAGCCGCTTTGAATACCGAGGAGTACAAGCCTGATGGCTGTGATGACCACTTTGGACGTTGCCCTGGAGCAGGTACTGGCCCAGGCGCAACTGCTGGGCGTGGAGCACGTGGACCTGTTCAACGCCGACGGCCGCGTGCTGGCGCAAGATTGCATTTCGGCACTGCAAGTGCCCCCGCAAGACAATTCCGCCATGGACGGCTATGCCGTGCGCGCGGCCGATATCTCAGCGCCCGGTGTGGCGCTGCCTGTGAGCCAACGCATTCCTGCAGGCCACGTGGGCAGTCCGTTGCAAGCGGGCACTGTGGCCCGTATTTTTACGGGTGCTCCTGTACCTGCGGGCGCGGATGCGGTGCTGATGCAAGAAGACACGCAGCTGCTTGAAGACGGCCGTGTGCAATTGAATGCCGTGCCCCAGCCAGGCCAGCACATTCGCCGTGCGGGCGAAGACATTGCGTTAAATAGCGCGGTGTTAGCGCAGGGCACACGCTTGACACCCGCTGCCATTGGTTTGGCCGCCAGCATTGGCATGGCCACGCTGCCCGTGGGCCGCAAACCGCGCGTGGCCTTGTTCTCGACCGGCGATGAGCTGGTCATTCCCGGCACCGTCGCGCCGCAGGACATGCGCCCCGGCAGCATCTACAACAGCAACCGCTACTTCTTGCGCGCGCTGCTGCAGCGTCTCGGTTGCGAAGTGGTGGACGGCGGCATCTTGCCGGACCACCGCGAACAGACTGTGGAAGCCATTCGCCAAGCTGCCCAGGATTGCGACTTGGTGCTCTCCAGCGCTGGTGTGTCGGTGGGGGAAGAAGACCACGTCAAGCCAGCCGTGGAGCAGCAAGGCGAGCTGAATCTGTGGATGATTGCCATGAAGCCCGGCAAGCCGTTTGCTTATGGCAAGGTATTCCGCAATGGCAAAGATGCCAGCGCTGGCGCGGCCCACTTTATGGGGCTGCCGGGCAATCCCGTCTCCAGCTTCATCACGTTCTTGCTGCTGGTGCGCCCCTTCGTGTTGCGCTTGCAAGGCATGCACGATGTGGCGCCCAAGTCCATCGCCGTCACGGCAGACTTCTCGTGGCCCAAAATGGAAAAGCGCCGCGAATTTCTGCGTGCGCGCCACACCGGGGATGGGCGCTTGGCGCTGTTTGGTAACCAAGGCTCAGGGGTGTTGACCTCGACCGTCTGGGGTGATGGTCTGATCGATAACCCACCCTTGACGAAGATTGCGCCCGGTGACACCGTGCGTTTTATTCCGTTTACGGCTTTGATGTAAACGGGCGAGGAGAGTTGCTGTATGACAATCACTGTGCGCTACTTTGCTTCCATCCGTGAAGCCATGGGCACCGGCAGCGAAACGCTGCAAACCACGGCCACGACGGTGGGCGCGCTGCGTGACGAGCTGATGGCCCGCAGCCCAGAAGCTGCATCTGCTTTGGCCCATGGCAAGGCCGTGCGCATGGCGCTGAACCAAGATATGTGCCACGGCGATGCACCACTCAAAGCGGGCGATGAAGTGGCATTTTTCCCTCCGGTGACAGGCGGCTAAGCCATGGCACAGGTCAAGAAAGCCGTCGACGAAACCATCAGCCG
>JBJEZV010000172.1:5594-9416 GCA_051887595.1 Comamonas sp. | reverse complement strand
GCAGCAGCTACCGCAGAGAGAAAATGGCGACGTTGCATCGTTGAGGCTCCCATGCCAGAAAAGCAAGTTATCTA
Source organism: Comamonas sp. (assembly GCA_051887595.1). GTDB lineage: Bacteria > Pseudomonadota > Gammaproteobacteria > Burkholderiales > Burkholderiaceae_C > Comamonas. Next base: position 9,342 of record JBJEZV010000172.1, on the reverse strand, counting down.
TAAGACCAGTGCATAAGGTTAGGGTAATTCCCAGTTGCTGCCAAACAAATACTCGTCTTGTTATTATTCCTCCAAGGAATAATGAAAAGTGTCTACTAGCTTACTTCCACTGCGTCGCCTCACGCCCCCTGTCCACCTGCTGCGCGCTTTTTCGACCGTGGCCCGGTTTGGTGGCGTCTCTCGTGCGGCCGAAGCCTTGCACCTGACCCAAAGCGCGGTCAGCAAGCAGATCCAAGAACTGGAAAAATGGGTCGGCGTAGATCTGTTCGAGCGCAGCCGCAAACGCCTGACCTTGACCCCCGCAGGCGAGCGCTACGAAAAAGCAGTGCGAGCCTTGCTGTCCCAGCTTGAATCGGCCACCTTGGAGCTGATTACCAGCACCGATGGTGGCGGTGCCTTGCATCTGTCGAGCCTGCCTACTTTTGGCGCTAGCTGGTTGATTCCGCGCTTGCCGCAGTTCCAGCAGCAGCATCCGCACATCACGCTGCATTTCGTGCCTTATGCCCAAGGCTACGACTTTGAAAGCCCGACGCTGGACTGCTCCATTTTGTTTGGCGAAGGCCACTGGCCGGGTGCTCGGGCGCACTATTTGGACGGCCAAGATGTAGTGTTGATTGCACCGCCTGCGCATTCTGGCGGCCCAGAGATTCGGTCGCCGCACGATATTGCCCAGTACACACGCCTGCGCCACCTGACCATTCCCCATGCATGGATGACCTGGGCGCAAGCCTGGGGCGTGAGCAATCTGGATCCGTTGGCGGGCCTGCAGTTCGACCAGTTCCAGACCATCATCCAGGCGGTGATGGCAGGCATGGGTGTGGCACTGGTGCCGCGTTGCTTGGTGGAGGGCCAGATTGCCAATGGCATGGTACGTGAGCCCTTGCCCCAGCACGGGTTGGTCAGCAACCTCGGCTATTGGCTGTGCTACCCCGAGTCGCGCGCCAACATCGCGCCGTTGGTGGCGTTTCGGCAATGGTTGCTGGACCAGGCACGGCCTTACCAGGAACCCACGGCCAGCAGTTTGGCGTTGCCGCAAAAGAAAAATTTGCGCTTGCGCCAGAGCTTGGGCGAGGACAAATAAACCCAGGGATTAAGCGCTGTCGGTTGAAGGCACATGCGGTGGCTGGCGCATGGCTTGAAAGCGCACGGTGAACAAGGCTCCCGGCGGTACGCGCTGGGGCTGAGCGTCGGTGAGCAAGACTTCTGCACCATGCTGGCGTGCAATTTCTTGCACGATGGGCAAGCCCAAGCCTGAGCCATCGGCTTCAGAGCCCAAGGCCCGGTAAAACGGCTGAAACACCAGCTCACGCTCGGCCAGTGGCACGCCGGGGCCGGTGTCTTCGACCTGCAGCAGCACGATGCGGGCAAACAAATCTGGGATGACGCGCACGGTCACAATGGCCGGTTGCTGCGCGCTGGACGGTGAGTAGTTGATGGCATTGCTCAGCAGGTTGCGCACCAGCTCTTTGAGCAAGGTGGCATGGCCCATGAGCCATACGCCTTCGCTGTCAGGCTCTGCACCTTCGTAGCCCATGTCCACGTGGCGTTCCATGGCCAAGGGCCACAGATCTTGCATGACCTCGATCACCAACTGCGCCATGTCGCAGGGCACGCGTTGCAGCCCGGTGCTGCCACCTTCGGCGCGCGCCAATGACAGCAGCTGGTTGACGGTGTGTGTAGCGCGAATGCTGGATCGTGCAATTTGCTCCAGCGAACGTTTGAGTTCTGCGGTACTCATGCCTTCACGCTGTGCCAGATCGGCCTGCATGCGCAAGCCTGCCAACGGGGTTTTGAGCTGGTGGGCCGCGTCGGCGAGAAAGCGTTTTTGCGTTGCCAGAGATTCATTGAGGCGGCGCAGCAAATCGTTCACGGCGTCCACCAGCGGCACCACCTCGAGTGGCACGGCGCGCAGGTTCAGCGGGGAGAGGTCTTCAGGTTTGCGCGCGCGAATGCGTTCTTCCAGACGGCTCAAAGGCTTGATGCCGCGTGCCAGTGCCAGCCACACCAGCAGCACCGACAGCGGCAGAATCACAAATTGCGGCAGCATCACGCCTTTGATGATTTCTGCGGCCAGCACACTGCGCTTTTCGCGCGTTTCGGCCACTTGCACCAAGGCCAGCTCATCATCGCCCACCAGAGGCAGCCGCACCCACATGGCGGCCACGCGGATATCGACGCCGCGCAGCTCATCGTCGCGCAGCACGACTTCGCCCGGGGTGTAGGCGTGGCGTGAATGGGCCAGCGGAAAGTCGCGGTCCCCCGAGAGGTGTTCGCCCTTGTGGCCCAGCACCTGGTAGAAAACCAGGTCTGACTCGTCGGCGCGCAGAATTTCGGTGGCGGGAGAGGGGAGGTTGAATTGGATGCGCCCATCCGGCTCAACCATGATGAGCTGCGCCAAGGCGTGCACGTTGTATTCGAGCGCGCGATCAAACGGTTTGTTGGCCAGTGACTGGGCAACCAACCAAGTCAGCGCCAAACTGACGGGCCATAGCAGCAGCAAGGGCGTGAGCATCCAGTCCAAAATTTCACCGAACAAGGAGCGCTGCTCACGCTGGAAAATTTTCACAAGCCCTGTCCTATGGATGCTCTTTGTGACCTCTAGCCCTTATCCCATCAGGGGTGGTAGCTATCATGAACTGGACTGGATTTTTTCGAGGCAGTAGCCCAGTCCGCGCACGGTGGCGATGCGAATCGGGCCGCGCTCAATTTTTTTGCGCAGGCGGTGGATATAGACCTCGATGGCGTTATTGCTGACCTCTTCGCCCCATTCGCACAGGCGTTCCACCAGCTGGTCTTTGCTGACCAAGCGGCCTGCGCGCTGCAGCAGCACTTCCAGCAGGCCTAGCTCGCGCGCTGACAGCTCCACCATCTTGCCGTCGATGGTGGCCACGCGACCGGCCTGGTCGTAGACCAGTGGCCCGTGCTTGATGGTGCTGGTCGTGCCGCCCATGCCGCGGCGGGTGAGCGCGCGAACCCGCGCTTCAAGCTCTTGCAGGCTAAAGGGTTTGGCCATGTAGTCATCGGCGCCAAAGTCCAGCCCTTGTACGCGTTCTTCCACGCTGTCTGCGGCCGTCAAAATCAGCACAGGCAGCGCATCGCCGCGGCTGCGCATGCGCTTGAGCACTTCCAAGCCGTGCATGCGTGGCAGGCCCAGGTCCAGAATCAATAAATCAAACTGGCTGTTGGTCAGCAAGGCCGTGTCGGCTTCGGTGCCGCTGGCCACGTGATCGACCACGGCGCCTGCGCCGCGCAGGCTGCGCAGCAGGCCATCGGCCAGAACCTGGTCGTCTTCTGCAATGAGGATGCGCATCGAGTGTCTCCTTGCCGTGCCGTGGTCTGTCGCCACCGCTTACGGTTGTGCATGCCTGGGGTGCGGCGCTACTCCCCGGCGCCGTTCGTCATTGCATTCTAGAAGTCGCTTTGCAGCCTTCGAAACGGTGTTTACGCGGGTGCTGCGTTGCACAAGATGTGCGTTTTAAGCCTGTCCGCCCACCTCGCTGCCATACGCCTCCAGCCCCAGGCGCACGACGGTGGCGATCTCTTCCCCCACAGCCTGGGTGAATTCCGCCTCGGCCTGTTGCACCGCCCGTTGAAAAGCCCAGTGCCACTCACGCCCGGCTTCGGTGTAGTGCACCCGCTTGGCACGCCGATCGTGCGGATCGGGCAGCCGCTGCACCAGCCCCCAAGCCTCGCACTGGTCCACTAGATCGAGCATGGCCTGCTTGCTCATGCCTGCGCGCTCGGCCAG
>JBJEZV010000172.1:0-5494 GCA_051887595.1 Comamonas sp. | reverse complement strand
ACTGGTCCACTAGATCGAGCATGGCCTGCTTGCTCATGCCTGCGCGCTCGGCCAGCTCAGTGATGCGGTCGCCCTGCAGCGACAAATGGCGTGTGATGTGAATGTGCGCCGCCCCCACTTTGTCGCGCGCCGCTAAATTGGACAGCGCCAAGGGTGTTTCCTCGTCATGCGCCATGAGTGTGCGCACGCGGGTGTCGAACTTGCGCATGGCATGGCCCAGCAGGCGTCCCAAATGGGTGTGGCGCCAAGCATCGTCAAGCGGTGAAAGGCTGGATTTGGTGTGCATGGTCAGTTTGTCGAATAGTCAAGCAAGCTGACTATATATTTTTTTCAAAGCACGTAAACTACTGTTCAAGCATCCAGCCTGTCTACTTCTACAGGGGATGCAAATTTGATTTGTTATCCCCTTTTTCAAGGACATCACTATGAACGCCACGACACGCAACCACAACGACGCCAACGGTGAAAAAGCCAAGGCACTGGCCGCTGCGCTGGCCCAGATCGAAAAGCAGTTCGGCAAGGGCACGATCATGAAGCTGGGTGAAGGCGAAGTGGTCGAGGACATCCAAGTGGTCTCGACCGGCTCGCTGGGCCTGGACGTGGCGCTGGGCGTCGGTGGTCTGCCCCGTGGCCGCGTGATCGAGATCTATGGTCCTGAGTCGTCCGGTAAGACCACATTGACCTTGCAGGTCGTGGCCGAGATGCAAAAGCTGGGCGGCACCTGCGCCTTTATCGACGCCGAACACGCGCTGGACACTGGCTATGCCCAAAAGCTGGGGGTGAACCTCAATGACGTGCTGATCAGTCAGCCGGACACCGGTGAGCAAGCGTTGGAAATCGTGGACTCGTTGGTGCGCTCGGGCGCTGTGGACCTGATCGTTATCGACTCAGTGGCAGCGCTGGTGCCCAAGGCCGAAATCGAAGGCGAAATGGGCGACAACTTGCCCGGTCTGCAAGCCCGCTTGATGAGCCAGGCGCTGCGCAAGCTGACGGCGACCATCAAAAAGACCAATTGCACGGTGATCTTCATCAACCAGATCCGCATGAAGATTGGCGTGATGTTTGGCTCGCCCGAGACCACCACTGGCGGTAATGCGCTGAAGTTCTACGCTTCCGTGCGTTTGGACATTCGCCGTACGGGCACCATCAAAAAGGGTGACAACGCCATCGGTAACGAAACCAAGGTCAAGGTGGTGAAGAACAAGGTTTCGCCTCCTTTCAAGACCGCCGAGTTCGACATCCTGTTTGGCGAAGGTATCTCGCGCGAAGGTGAGATCTTGGACATGGCGGTGGAAGCCAAGCTGCTGGAAAAATCTGGCGCCTGGTACGCCTACAACGGCGAGAAGATCGGCCAAGGCCGTGACAACGCCCGTGAGTTCTTGAAAGAGAACCCCGCCTTGGCTGTTGAGATCGAAAACAAGGTGCGCGACAGCTTGGGCATTAGCCTGATTCCGGTGGCAGAAGCGGAAGCTGCCGCTAAGCCCGCCAAGGGCAAAAAGGGAGATAAGGCGGCTGCGGTGGCTGACGAAGACGGCGTGATCGCCGGCTAAGCGCAGAAGCCGTTGCGCTGCAGTTGCCATGCATTGCAGCGCAAACCAGAGCAGCCCACCTCGGTAGATATTGACATTGCAAGTCCTAGAGCTTGCAACTCAAGGTTTCACCAAGGTTGGCTGCTCTTTTTTATTGATTGATACAAGACGATGGAGCCCATGGGACTGAACAAAATTTCGCTCACCGGGCGGGCGCTGAAATACCTGTCGCAGCGCGAACACTCGCGCCTGGAGCTGGAGCGCAAGCTGGCGCCGCATGTGCAAGAGGGCGAGAATTTGGGGGCCGTGCTCGATGCACTGGAAGCCAAAGACTTCATCAACCCCGAACGTGTGGCGCAGTCGGTGTTGTACCGACGCAGCAGCAAACTGGGTACGGCGCGCGTGCTGCATGAGCTGCGCAGCAAAGGACTGGACGACGATACCGTGCGCGCTGCCGCCGAGCAGCTCAAAGACACTGAGCATGCGCGGGCCTGGGACATTTGGCAGCGCAAATTCGGCACGCCTGCTGCGACACCGCAAGAGCGCATGAAGCACATGCGTTTTCTCGCCAGCCGCGGGTTTGGCGGCGATGTGGTGAACAAAGTGCTGCGCGGGCAAGCGCCGGAACCTGATTAGTGGTGGACGATAAAAGCTAACTTCCATCGCGGGTGGCCCACCAGCACACCAGCGAGCCTGCGGTGATCAGTGCCACGCCTTGCCAAAATGCCAGTCCGGGTTGCACGGCCAACCAGGCGCTGGCCCACAACGCCGAAAGCACAGGCGTGAAATACGAGCCCGCCGCCAGCACGGCCAAATTGCCACGTTGAATGCCGTGTTCCCAGCAGACATAGCCCAAGGCCGTCAAAGCGCCCACGGCCAGCACTTGGGCGGCAATGGGCCAGCTCCAGTGCATGGGCGCTGTATTGAGCAGCAGCCACTGCAGCCACAGCAAGCCTGCCGTGAGGGCCATGAACAGACCCACGCCGTTAAAGCCGCCGCCATAGCGGCGTGCCAGCACGGTGTAGGTGGGCCACAGCAGCGCCGCGCCGATGGCCAGCGCGTAAGCCAGCGGATTGGCAGTCATGTGCGCTGCCATGGCCTGCCACCATGCTGCAGTGGTGTGTGCAGGGGCTTCACCCACCACCAGCATCAAGCCCCACAAACACAGCGCAGCGCCCGGCCACAGCCACCAGCGGGCGCGTTGTTGGCCGCACAGCACGGCCAGCACGATCGTCAGGCAGGGCCACAGGTAGTTGATCATGCCCAGCTCCAGCGATTGGGCGCGATCGTGCGCCAGCCCGATGGCCACGGACAGGCAAATCTCATACAACGCAAACAGCGCGCCGCACAGCAGCAGGTAAATGCCCGAGATCTGGCGCAGCTGCGCACGGCTTGGCAGGCCTTGCACCAGCAACACCAGCGCTGCGCTGACGCTGTAGAGCACAGCAGCGCCGCCCAGTGCGCCAAGCGCTTCTGCCACCGAGCGCATGAGCCCAACCGTGCAGCTCCAGCACAGGACTGCGAGCAAGCCTGTGGCTGTGGCACGTGCCGTGGCGGAAAAAGCGGTCATAGGGTTAAAAATGGCTAAAAACAGAGCTGTTAGCCTAAGCGCCTAGCCGTTTTCCAATAGAAAGCATACGGAAAATGGCTGTGTATATAGGCTAAAAGCTATTAAAAAAGATTATTTGAGCTGCGCAGGCGTTGTATGCAGCAAAAAAGCGGCCAGATGGCCGCTTCAGATGCTGAAAGCGCAGGGCGTGCTTACAAACCCAGCATCAACTGCAAGTTTTGCACGGCAGCGCCGCTGGCGCCCTTGCCCAGATTGTCCAAGCGCGCAATCACCACGGCTTGGCGATGCTCCTCGTTGGCAAACACACGCAACTCCAATTGGTTGGTGTTGGCCAGCGTGTCGGAGGCGAGTTTGCAATCATCGGTTGGTGACAGCACTTTGACCCACTGCGCGGGCGTGTTGGTCTTGGCGTAATGCGCGGCCAGTGCATCGTGCAGATCTTGGGCCTTGGGCGCGCCGGGCAGCAGATCCAAATGCAGCGGCAATTGCACCAGCATGCCTTGCGCAAAATTGCCGACGGCAGGGATGAACACCGGGCGGCGCGTCAAACCTGTGTAACGCAGGATCTCGGGAATGTGCTTGTGCGACAGACCCAGCGCATAGGCTTCGTAAGGCGCAGCATTGCCCGCTTCATACGCCTCGATCATGGTGCGGCCACCGCCGCTGTAGCCCGACACCGAAGGCAGGCTGAGGCCGAAGTCCGCAGGAACCAGCCCCGCTTCGACCAAGGGGCGCAAGATGGCGATGGCGCCTGTGGCATAGCAGCCGGGGTTGGAGACGCGAGTGGCGGTCTTGACGGCTTCCAGCTGCTCGGCGCACAGCTCTGGAAAGCCATAGACCCAGCCGGGAGCCACGCGGTGGGCGGTTGAAGCGTCAATGATCTTGATGGCGCGGCCCGTCTCAGCGGTGATGCTGTCCACCAGTGCCACTGTCTCGCGCGCAGCATCATCGTGCAGGCAGAGGATGACCAGATCGACTTGTGCAATCAGCGCGCGCTTGGCCGCAGGGTCTTTGCGCAATTCTGGCGCAATGCTGACCAGTTCCACACCGGCCATCGCCTGCAAACGGTCGCGAATTTGCAAGCCTGTGGTGCCAGCTTCGCCATCAATAAAGACTTTGGACATCTCTACGCTCCCGCGCTCCATCGAGCGCATCAATGCCACTGCGCATGCAGTGATTCGGTCAATCAAAACGCGCATTGTCCACTGCTGGGAACCGCTGCGCGCACAAACACAGTGGTAGCGGGTTTTTACGTAGTTTTTGACGCCGCTGCCATGCCATCCAAAGACTTGTTACTACGTATGTGCATACGTAGAACCCAGTCTCTAAAGCACTTTTTGGTTGCAATGCAACATGGTACATTCTTTGATTGCCATGTCATACGAGCCCGGCTCCGCATGTTTAGGCAGCAGGAAAACGGGCAATTTTCCCCTCCGTTTCAGAGAGACAAGACTCATGAAGATTCATGAATACCAAGGCAAGGAAATCTTGCGCCACTTCGGCGTGCCAGTCCCCCGTGGCATTCCGGCATTCACCGTCCAAGAAGCTGTAGAGGCAGCGCAAAAGCTTGGCGGCCCCGTGTGGGTGGTGAAGGCGCAGATCCATGCCGGCGGCCGCGGCAAGGGCGGCGGCGTGAAGGTGGCCAAGTCCATCGACGACGTGAAGGCCCTGTCCGAGCAAATCCTCGGCATGCAGCTGGTCACCCACCAAACTGGCCCTGAAGGCCAGAAGGTTCGCCGCCTGTACATCGAAGACGGCGCAGACATCAAAAACGAACTGTATGTGTCGCTGGTGACCGATCGCGCAACGCAAAAGGTGGCTTTGATTGCCTCCAGCGAAGGCGGTATGGACATCGAGGAAGTGGCCCACTCCACCCCCGAAAAGATCATCACCGAGATGATCGACCCGCTGACCGGCATCACTGAAGCGCAATCGCGCAAGGTGGCGGCTGCCATCGGTCTGGAAGGCAAGTCCATCGACCAAGCCGTAGAGTTGTTTGCCAACATCTACAAGTGCTACATGGACACCGATGCGTCGCTGGTGGAAATCAACCCCCTGAACTGCGACTCCAAGGGCGACCTGATGGCGCTGGACGCCAAGTTCAACTTCGACTCCAACGCACTGTTCCGCCACCCTGAAATCGTGGCGCTGCGTGACCTGGACGAAGAAGATCCTGCAGAAATCGAAGCATCCAAGTTCGACCTGGCTTATATCTCTCTGGACGGCAATATCGGCTGCTTGGTGAACGGTGCAGGCCTGGCCATGGCCACCATGGACACCATCAAGCTGTTTGGCGGCGAGCCTGCCAACTTCTTGGACGTGGGCGGTGGCGCAACCGCTGAGAAGGTCACTGAAGCCTTCAAGATCATGCTCAAGAACCCTGAAGTCAAGGGCA
>JBJEZV010000171.1:0-9608 GCA_051887595.1 Comamonas sp. | reverse complement strand
GGCAAGGTAGTGCGCTTCATCAACGCATCGAATAAATCTGCCTTGTCTTTGAAATGCCAGTAAATCGCACCACGCGTCAGTGATGCTGCCTGAGCAATATCTGCCAACGAGGCTCCTGCCACTCCTTTTGAGAAGAAAACAGCTTGTGCAGCATCGAGCAACTGATTACGGGTCATTTCCGCGTCTTCTTTCGTACGCCGCGCCATTTCCACTCCTTTGGTACACAGGCGCTAAACACGTATAGCGCTATAAGCCCATTGCCCGCCCGTCTACAATCAAACACAAATATACATACACGATTGTATGTATAAACCAGCCAACGAAACCCTCTGCTCTCTGTAACACTACTGAGCAGCTGTTTGTATTCAATGCTTCTGTCCTCTTTGCTCAAAGGAAATTTATGAGCCACCTATCCCACGGTCCAACTGCGACTTGGTCACGCTTATTGCGTCCTGCGCCTCTTGCCATCGCATGCGCTTTGTTGTTGTCTGCTTGTGGCAAAAGCAACGAAGCGGCTGCACCTGCCGCAGCTGCAGGCGCAGCATCTCAAATCCCCGTGGGCGTGATTACAGCAACGACTGGTGAAGTGGGGGTGGTGACCGAATTGCCTGGCCGTATCGAAGCTTCGCGTGTGGCGCAAGTGCGCGCGCGTAGCGCTGGTATTTTGCAAAAGCGCCTGTTCACAGAAGGCTCTGACGTGAAAGCCGGTCAAGCGCTGTTCCGCATTGATGCAGCGCCCTATGAAGCTGCTGCTCAAAGTGCGCGCGCCACCTTGGCACGTGCCGAGGCCAGCTTGGCGCAAGCCACCGCCCAATTGGAGCGTTTTCGTCCTTTGGTTGAAGCCAACGCCATCAGCAAACAGGATTTTGTGAACGCTGATTCGGCCCAAAAACAAGCGCAAGCGGAAGTGGCTGCCGCCAAGGCTGCTGTTCGCAGTGCTGAAATCAACTTGGGTTACGCCAGCGTCACTGCGCCTATCTCTGGCCGCATTGGTCAAGCCTTGGTCACAGAAGGCGCATTGGTGGGTCAGGGCGAAGCCACTCCTTTGGCCGTGATTCAGCAGATCAATCCTGTATATGTGAACTTCACGCAATCTGCCACCGAAGCATTCAAGCTGCGCAAAGCCATGGATGAGGGCAAACTCAAGTCTTCCGGCCAGCAAACTGCCGAAGTACGCGTGATGCTCGATGACGGTTCGGAGTATGAACTGCCCGGCAAGCTGCTGTTTAGCGACTTGTCTGTCGACCCCAGCACTGGCCAAGTCACTTTGCGCGCTGAAATCCCGAACCCCAAGGGTTTGCTGCTGCCTGGCTTGTATGTGCGCATTCGCATGGAGCAAGCACAGGCCACCAATGCCATCACCGTGCCTCAGCAAGCCGTGACGCGCACCGAGCAAGGAGACACGGTCAGTGTGGTCTCAGCCGATGGTCAGGTTAGCGTACGCCCAGTCAAGGTCAGCATGGCCAGCGGGAACCGCTGGGTGATTCAAGAGGGTCTAGAAGCTGGCGAACAAGTCATGGTCGATGGCTTCCAGAAGCTGCAGATGCTTCCACCTGGCACGCCTGTGAAGGCTGTGCCATGGACCGCGCCTGGGCAAGCACCAGCTGCTGCGCCGGCCGCTTCTGCAACACCCGCTGCTGCCAGTGAAGCCAAGTAAAGCAAGGATCTTGTCACATGGCTAAATTTTTTATTGAGCGCCCCATCTTCGCGTGGGTGGTTGCGCTGTTCATTATGGTGGTGGGTGCTGTCTCCATCACCCAACTGCCTATCGCGCAGTATCCACCTGTAGCGCCTCCAGCCATTGTGGTCAGTGCGGTCTATCCAGGCGCATCGGCCCAAACCTTGGAAGACAGCGTGCTGTCTGTGATCGAGCGCGAAATGAATGGCGCCACCGGCCTGCTGTACATGGAGTCCGTGGCACAGTCGAACGGCACCGGCTCGGTCACCATTAGCTTTGAACAGGGCACGGACCCTGAGCTGGCGCAGGTGGACGTGCAAAACCGATTGTCGCGCGCTACGCCACGTCTGCCCGCTGCAGTGACGCAGCAAGGGGTGAAGGTCGACAAGTCGGCTTCGAACTTCTTGCTGTTCTCCATGCTCTCCTCCTCCAACCCCGAGTGGGATGTGGTGCGCATTGGCGACTATGCATCGCGCAACGTGGTGCCAGAAATACAGCGCCTGGAAGGCATTGGTCAGGTACAGCTGTTCGGCTCCGAACAGGCCATGCGCGTGTGGATCGATCCTGCCAAACTGGAAGGTTTCCGCCTGTCCAGCGCAGAAGTAATTGCTGCCATCCGCGCCCAGAATGCACAGGTCGCATCCGGCGCTATCGGCGATTTACCCGGTATCGCCGGTCAAGGCATCACTGCAACGGTAACTGTGCGCGGCCAGCTTTCCACTCCTGAAGAGTTTGGCAACATCATCTTGCGCGCCAATACGGACGGTGGCACGGTACGACTCAAAGATGTCGCACGCATCGAAATCGGCGGCCAAAGCTATGCCACAACTGCTCGCTTGAATGGCCAGCCTGCTGCGGGTATTGGTGTACAGCTCTCGCCTTCGGGCAATGCGCTTTCAGCGGCCAAGGCTGTGCGCGCCAAGATGGATGAGTTGTCGCAGTACTTCCCCGAGGGCATGAGCTATTCAATTCCCTACGACAGTTCTAACTTCGTCAGCATCTCCATCACCAAGGTTGCTCAGACGCTGCTCGAAGCCGTGGGCTTGGTGTTCTTGGTGATGTTCCTGTTCTTGCAGAACTGGCGTTACACCATCATCCCAACGATTGTGGTGCCTGTAGCGTTGCTGGGTACTTTTGCGACCTTGTTGGCCCTCGGCTTCTCCATCAACGTGCTGACCATGTTTGGCATGGTGCTGGTGATTGGTATCGTGGTGGACGACGCTATCGTGGTGGTGGAAAACGTCGAGCGCATCATGAGCGAAGAAGGGCTTCCACCGAAAGAAGCCACACGCAAGGCCATGGGCCAGATCTCTGGCGCCATTGTGGGCGTCACGGTGGTGCTGATTTCGGTGTTCGTACCCTTGGCCTTCTTTGCAGGATCGACAGGCAATATTTACCGCCAATTTGCTACCGTGATGGTGGCCTCGATTGGTTTCTCTGCCTTCATGGCACTGTCGCTGACCCCTGCACTGTGCGGCACGCTGCTCAAGCCTGTAAAAGCTGGCCACCACCTAGAAGGCAAAGGCTTCTTTGGCTGGTTTAACCGCACGTTCTCCAAAGGCGCCAAGCGCTACGAGAGCATGGTCTCGCGCATGCTGAACAAAGCTTCGCGTTACTTGATTATTTACGTTGCCATCATTGCAGCCGTGGCGCTGCTCTACAACCGTTTGCCCACATCGTTCCTGCCTGGTGAAGACCAAGGCAACGTGTTGGTGAACGTGCAATTGCCTGCTGGCGCAACGGCTGAGCGCACCGAAGAAGTCATGAAGCAAGTCGAGGGCTTTGTCTTGCAACAGCCTGAAGTCAGCGACATGGTCAGTGTGATTGGCTTTAGCTTCTCTGGACAAGGTCAGAACGCAGCCATTGGCTTTATCACCCTCAAAAACTGGGATGAGCGCAAGGCACCCAACGAGCACGCAGACGCGATTGCCGGCCGCATCATGGGCGCCATGATGGGGGTGCGTGATGCCTTCATTTTTGCGCTGAGCCCCCCTCCCATTCCGGAGCTGGGCGTGTCTTCGGGCTTTAGCGTGCGCCTGCAAGACCGTGGCGGCCTAGGCCACGACGCTTTGGTCAATGCGCGCAATATATTCTTGGGCATGGCAGCGCAAAGCCCCATCTTGGCGCAGGTGCGCCCAGATGGTTTGGAAGATGCTCCCCAGCTGCGCATCGACATCGACCGCGACAAGGCCAATGCTTTGGGCGTGAGTTTTGACAGCATTAACAGCGCTTTGTCGACGGCCATGGGATCGGCATACGTCAACGACTTCCCGAACCGTGGTCGCCTGCAACGTGTGGTGGTGCAAGCTGATGCGAATGCGCGCATGCAGCCTGACGATCTGCTCAAGATCAATGCGAGCAACAGCCGCGGTGAGCCTGTGCCTTTGTCGGCATTTGCGACAGTGAACTGGGTCAAGGGTGCACAGCAAACCGTGCGTTACAACGGCTACCCCGCCATGAAGATCTCAGGTGCTCCTGCACCGGGCTACAGCACGGGTGATGCCATGGCTGAAGTCGAGCGCATCGTTTCGCAGTTGCCCCAAGGCTTTGGCTTTGAATGGACAGGTCAGTCGTTCGAAGAAAAGCTCGCAGGCTCGCAGTCGCTGATCTTGTACAGCTTTGCCATCTTGGCTGTCTTCTTGTGCTTGGCTGCCTTGTACGAGAGCTGGACCATTCCCATGGCTGTGATTTTGGTGGTGCCCTTGGGCGTGATTGGTGTGCTGCTGGCCACGCTGCTGCGCGGCTACGCCAACGACGTGTACTTCCAAGTGGGCCTGATCACGGTGATTGGCTTGTCGGCCAAGAACGCGATCTTGATCATTGAATTCGCCAAGGATTTGCAAGCCCAAGGCAAGAGCATCGTGGCTTCTGCTTTGGAGGCTGCACACCTGCGTTTCCGTCCAATCGTGATGACCTCGCTAGCCTTTGGCTTGGGCGTGGTGCCATTGGCGATTGCTACGGGTGCTAGCTCTGCCAGCCAACGTGCCATCGGCACTGGCGTGCTGGGCGGCATGATTACAGGCACTGCACTGGCTGTGTTCTTTGTTCCTGTGTTCTTCGTGGTGGTGCGTACGCTCTTTAAGGGCAAGCCCACCAACACCGAAGGCACTGCATCTACCACCGCCCCTGCTGGCACAGCTGGAGTGGAACACCATGGTTAAACATCAATTTACAGCCCTTTCTTTGGCGGCCGCAGCTTTGCTGTCGGGGTGCTCGTTGATTCCTACTCACGAGCGTCCAGCCGCACCGGTTGCATCCGCTTACCCACAAGCTGCCGCAGCTGGTGAGAACCTGCCTATTGACTGGCGCTCCTATTTCACGGATGCACGCTTGCAGCGTCTGATTGAAGTGGCACTGGCCAATAACCGCGATATGCGCATCGCGTCCCTGAATCTGGAACAAGCCCGTGCCCAATTCCAGATTCAGCGCTCGGCGCTGTTCCCTAGCGTAGGCGGTATTGCCTCAGGCAATCGTGGTGTGAGCCAAGTCACGGGCGATTTGGGCAATACCTTCACTGTGGGATTGGCCGTCTCTGCCTGGGAGCTGGACTTCTTTGGTCGCATCAGCAGCCTCAAAGAAGCAGCCCTCGCGCAGTATCTGGCCAGCGATGAAGGCCGCAAGGCCTATGAGCTGGCGCTGGTCAGCAGTGTGGCCCAAGCATGGCTGAACTTGATTGCCGACGAAGAGTTGCTGGACATCTCTCGTCGCACGCTGGTCACGCGTGAAGAGTCCATCAAGCTGGCCAAGCTGCGATTTGACGCAGGTTTTGCTTCAGAGCTGGACTTCCGCCAAGCGGAGTCGCTGACCGAAGCGGCCCGCGCCACTTACGCACAGCAGCAACGCCAACGTGCTTTGGATGAAAACACCCTCAGCTTGTTGCTAGGCCAAAGCGTGCCTGCGGACATTTTGGAAAGCATCAAAGGTGCCAAGCTTTCGCAAGTTGCACCTATGGCAGACATTCCTGCCGGCTTGCCTTCCGACCTACTAGTGCGTCGCCCTGACATCCGTGCAGCCGAGCAGCAACTGATCGCAGCCAATGCCAACATTGGCGCTGCACGTGCAGCGTTCTTCCCCAGCATCTCGCTGACCGCGCAATACGGCAGCGTAAGCAATGAGCTATCGGGCCTGTTCAAGAGCGGCACATGGGGGTTCAGCTTTGGCCCCAGCCTCAATTTGCCCATCTTCACGGCAGGACGACTGACTGCCAATCTCGAGTCCGCGAAAGTGGGACGCGAGATTGCGGTGGCGCAATACGAAAAAGCCATTCAGACAGGGTTCAAGGAAGTCTCTGACGCCTTGGCTGGACGCACCACGCTGGCCGAGCAGGCGCGTGCGCAAACGGCACAAGCCGAGGCCGAGCGCAAGCGTTTTTATCTGTCGGATTTGCGCTACCGCAACGGTGTTTCTAGCTACCTCGACTTGCTCGACGCACAGCGCTCGCTGTTTGCATTGGAACAAGCCGATGTCCAAGTGCGTTTGGCACAGATGGTTAACCAGATCAATCTGTACAAGGCACTCGGCGGCGGCTGGTCCGAACCCAGTGCAGGACAACAGTCCAACGCGCAGCGCTGAGAAGCGCCAACACAGAGTGACAGCGCTCGTCAATCGGTGACTGTGGTAGGGGGCAAAAAAAACCGCGTCGATATAATTTGATGTTGGTTTTTCCTTGCTCCCAACCAGAGGACGCCATGAGCGAAACGCACCACGAAGAAGCCCACACCGGCCCCATCAAGAACCCCAAGCAGTTGTTGATCACTGTCGCTCTCGCATTCATCTTGCCCGTGATTTTGATCATTGGCTTGGTGAAGTTTGTGGGCTCTGCCCCTAAGACAGGCCAAGGCGTGGGCATGCAGGAGATGGCGCAAGCCCAACGCATCCAGAAAGTGGGCAGCATTGAAATACGCGATGCCAATCGGCCTTTGCGCGGTGGTGAAGAGGTCTATAAAACGCAGTGTGCGGCCTGCCATGCAGCAGGTGTCAGCGGCGCGCCAAAGTTTGAAACCCCTGCAGACTGGACTGCCCGCTTGGGCCATGGCTTTGAAGCCTTGGTAGAAGCAGCGCTCAAAGGCAAGGGCGCTATGGCGCCTCAGGGTGGGGGTGAGTTCAACGACATTGAAATTGCCCGGGGTGTGGCCTATTTGGCCAACTCCAGTGGCGGCAAGTTTGACGAACCCCAAGCACCTGCCCCCGCTGCTACTGAGGCTGAGGCAGCCAAGTAACACCACGCCATTGCCATCAGTACCGAAGGCCCCGCAAGGGGCCTTTTTGTTGGCTTATCTGCCTTCGAATATCACGGGCGAATGTGACTGTGCTGCGGGCTGCGCACAAAACCAAATTGCGCAGGCAATTGTGCAAAAGGCACTTCATGCACTGGTGCCTGCAGCGCCTCGATCAAGCTTGCGGCATGCAGCACGTCTTGCGTATGAACTATACCCAGCACGCCCTCTGAAACGCCGTACAAGCGCCCCTGCTCATCGGTGATCCATTGCGAAAAATCAGCCACCTTGCTGCCGACGTGTGAAGTGATGCTTCCATTGGGCTCTACACGCCAAACCATGGGCGTGACTTCCAGCTCAACGAACACGCGCTGCGGGCCGTTTTGAAAAAACCAGCAGCCCTGCGCATCGACTTCGTAATTGCGTGTGATGAAATCGATCAGCTTGCTGTGCTGCAAGCGGCTGCCTTTGCTGTGCACGAAATCTCCCGCCACTTGTGCGGCGTCATCGCGCATCCACCAGTTGCCGCGCATATCCAGTCCCAGCCAGCCCCAACAATCAGGCACATGGGGCCACTTGGCCAACGCTTGCTTGACGATGTCATCCATAGCTTTGTTCCTTGTTTGTGTTCTTTGTCGCTGCCCCCTGGCACGTGAGCCACACCGTGGAAGTTGCACGCTGTTGCCCTACAAAAAGACAGCCAAGCGCTCATCCACAATAGTCTCCATTGCAAATACCTGCTCGAGGAACACCATGAAACGCTTGCTTGCGCTTTTGCTCGTCGCTGCCGCGCTGACGGGCTGCGGCTATAACGATTTTCAACGCCTGGACGAAGACACCAAGTCCAAATGGAGCGAAGTGCTCAACCAGTACCAGCGTCGTGCAGACTTGGTGCCTAACATCGTTGCCTCTGTCAAAGGCGAAGCCAATTTTGAGCAAGAAACGCTCACGCGCGTGATCGAGGCGCGCTCCAAAGCAACATCCATTCAGGCTACTCCAGAGCTCATCAACGATCCACAAGCGTTCGAGCAGTTCCAGCAAGCGCAGGGGGAATTGTCCAGCGCACTGTCACGCCTCATGGTGGTGGCTGAGCAGTATCCGCAATTGCAGGCCAATCAGGCTTTCCGCGATCTGCGTGTGACGCTAGAGGGCACAGAAAACCGCATCACTGTGGCACGCAATGCCTACATCCAGTCGGTGCAAGAGTACAACGTCTTGGCCCGCAGCTTTCCCACCAACCTGACAGGTATGGTGTTTGGCTACAAAGCCAAGCCCAACTTCACGGTGCAAAACGAGGCTGAGATTTCGCGCCCACCTACCGTGGACTTTGGCACCAAGTAAGTCGTGTCCCCTTTTGACCGACCGCTCCACAAGGATGTGCCCATGCCTTTGACTGTATGGCCTCGTTGGCTGTTGAGCTTTGCGTTGGCACTGCTGTGCGCAGTGATGGCTTGGTCTGCGCAGGCCCAGCAGTTGCAGCCAGTCCCCGCCCTAACTGCACGCCTGATCGACCAGACCGGCACGCTCAGTGCAGAGCAAGCCACGGCCATTGAATCGCGGCTGCGCGGCATCGAAGAGCAATCGGGCTCGCAAGTGGTAGTGCTCATAGTGCCCACCACAGCACCCGAAGACATTGCGCCCTACGCCTACCGCGTGGCCAGCGAGTGGAAAATTGGCCGCCAGGATGTGGGGGACGGCTTGTTGCTCGTCATTGCAAAAGACGACCGCCGCATGCGCATGGAAGTGGCGCGCGCCCTAGAAGGCGCCATCCCTGATTTGGCGGCATCGCGCATCATCGATCAGCAAATGGCACCGTTTTTCCGTCAAAACGATTACGCCGGCGGCATTTTGGCGGCGCTCGACCAAGTCGCTGCACGCATTGCGGGGGAAGCCTTACCGCCTCCCATCACGCCATCCGGTGGCCGCGATGCTGGCTTTGATTTAGAGGGCTTGGCCATCTTTCTTTTCTTTGGCGTGATGGTCATTGGCCCCATCATCCGGCGCATATTTGGCAACAAATTGGGCTCCCTGGTGGTGGGCGGTGGTGCAGGTGTGTTGGCTTATCTGCTCACGGCCAGTGTGCTGTTGGCGGGAGCAGCTGGTGTCATTGCCTTGCTGTTTACTTTGCTGTCCAACGCCTTCGGTGGCCGAGGCGGTGGCGGCCCCTTCATTGGTGGAGGTGGCTTTGGCGGAGGATTGGGTGGCGGTGGTTTTGGCGGCGGCGGTTTCAGTTCTGGTGGCGGCGGAAGCTTTGGAGGCGGTGGCGCCTCAGGGAGTTGGTAATTCATGGCAGCACTGATGCAACGTCTGGCGCGCTTGTGGCGCCATCGCTGGAGCGAAGGCCAGGTACGCAGCGCATTTCCTGACGAGGTCTTGCTGCGCCTGGAGCGTGCCGTGAGCCACAGCGAGCTGCAGCACACCGGTCAGATCCGCCTGTGCGTTGAAGGTGGTTTGCCTTATAGCTACATCTGGCGTGGCGCCACAGCACGCGAACGTGCTGTCGGCCTGTTTGGCAAATTGCGCGTGTGGGATACCGAGCTCAACAATGGCGTGCTTATTTACCTGTTGCTGGCCGACCACGCCATTGAAATCATTGCTGATCGCGCTGTGGCGCGTGCCGTGCCGCAATCAACCTGGGAGGCTTTGGTGCAAGACATGCAAAAAGCTTTTCAACAGCACGCGTTTGCCGATGGCATGGAAGCAGCTTTACAACG
>JBJEZV010000170.1:0-9742 GCA_051887595.1 Comamonas sp. | reverse complement strand
CGGCCATTCCATTTGTCGGCCCTGATCTGGCCATCCTGATTCGCGGCGACTATGTAGTGGGCGATGCCACGCTGAACCGTTTCTTTAGCTTCCACGTGATTGCCGTGCCGCTGGTCTTGCTGGGCTTGGTTGTGGCGCACTTGCTGGCACTGCACGATGTGGGCTCCAACAACCCCGATGGAGTGGAAATCAAAGCGCCCAATGCTCCGAAAGATGCCAACGGCAATCCGCTTGATGGCATTCCATTTCACCCCTACTACACGGTGCACGATATCTTTGGCGTGGGCGTGTTCCTGTTCCTGTTCTCGGCGGTGGTGTTCTTTGCGCCGGAGTTTGGCGGCTATTTCTTGGAGTACAACAACTTCATCCCTGCCGATCCCTTGAAGACACCTGCGCACATTGCACCGGTCTGGTACTTCACCCCGTTTTATTCGATGTTGCGCGCCATCACTACGGAGATGATGTATGTGCTGGTTGCTTGCGTGGTACTGGCAGCAGGGTTTGCCCTGTTCAAGACCAAGCTGGCTGGCCTGCTCAAGGGCGTGATTGCGCTGGTGGCCGTGCTGGCCATTGCCGTTATGCTGGCCATCGATGCCAAGTTCTGGGGCGTGGTGGTCATGGGAGGTGCCGTCATCATCTTGTTTGCCCTGCCTTGGCTGGACCTGAGTCCCGTCAAATCCATTCGCTACCGTCCCAGCTGGCACAAGTACCTGTATGCCGTGTTTGTGGTGAATTTCCTGATCTTGGGTTATTTGGGTGTGCAGGCGCCGTCCCCCATCGGTGAGCGTGTTTCGCAAATTGGCACCTTGTTCTACTTTGGCTTCTTCTTGCTGATGCCATGGTGGAGCCAGCTGGGCACTCCCAAGCCTGTGCCAGACCGCGTGACTTTCAAGCCTCACTGAGCTAGGAGCAAACAAGAATGAAAAAGCTGATTCTCACGTTGCTGACAGCCTTGGGTATGGCTGGTGGCGCCCATGCTGCGGGCGCTGGGCTGGTGCCCCTGGACAAAGCGCCAGTTGACACCACCAATCAGGCCTCTTTGCAACACGGTGCCAAGCTGTTTGTGAACTATTGCCTGGGCTGCCATTCGGCGGCGTATATGCGCTACAACCGTCTGGCTGACATTGGTCTGACGGAGCAGCAGATCAAGGACAACCTGCTGTTCACCACCGACAAGGTGGGGGACACCATGGTGGCGGCCATTGATCCCAAGCAGGCCAAGAACTGGTTCGGTGGCAATCCCCCCGACTTGACCGTGATTGCACGTTCGCGCGCCAGTGGCGAGGGCTCGGGTGCCGACTACCTCTACACCTTCTTGCGCACCTTCTACCGTGACGAGACCAAAGCCACAGGCTGGAACAATCTGGCGTTCCCATCCGTAGGCATGCCCCATGCGTTGTGGCAGCTGCAAGGCGAACGCCATGCCATCATTGAAGAAGTAGAGGTAAAAGGCCAAAACACCCAAGTGTTTAAGGGCTGGCAGACCCTCTCTCAAGGCACAATGAGCGCACAAGAGTACGATCAGGCAGTTGGAGATTTGGTCAACTTCCTGCAATGGATGGGTGAACCGGCCCAAAATACCCGTATTCGCGTCGGTGTTGGTGTTCTGATTTTCTTGGCAATCTTTATCGGGATCGCTTGGAGACTGAATGCTGCATTCTGGAAAGACGTCAAATAAATAGACGATCAACGACCTTTTGGTGCCTCGCGCGGCAAGGGGTTGGATCTCAGTGGAGTG
This sequence comes from Comamonas sp., assembly GCA_051887595.1. Taxonomy (GTDB): domain Bacteria; phylum Pseudomonadota; class Gammaproteobacteria; order Burkholderiales; family Burkholderiaceae_C; genus Comamonas. The sequence continues at coordinate 8,004 of JBJEZV010000170.1, read as the reverse complement.
GGCGCTGTTCCAGCGTCCCACTCTTTTTGATTTTTAGGAGCTTCCGCCATGATGGTGCTTTATTCGGGAACGACTTGCCCTTATTCCCACCGCTGCCGCTTTGTGCTGTTCGAAAAGGGTATGGACTTCGAAATCCGTGATGTGGACTTGTACAACAAGCCCGAAGAAATCGCGGCGATGAATCCCTACGGCCAGGTGCCAATCTTGGTCGAGCGTGACCTGATTCTGTACGAGTCGAACATCATCAACGAGTACATCGACGAGCGCTTCCCGCATCCCCAGCTGATGCCTGGCGACCCTGTCGACCGTGCACGCGTGCGCCTGTTCCTGCTGAACTTTGAAAAAGAATTGTTCGTACACGTGAACACGCTGGAGCAGCGCAACGTCAAGGGCAACGAGAAGGAAGTGGAAAAGGCGCGCCAGCACATTCGCGACCGCCTGACCCAACTGGCTCCCGTGTTCTTGAAGAACAAGTACATGCTGGGCGAAGGCTTCTCGATGCTGGACGTGGCCATCGCTCCGCTGCTGTGGCGCCTGGACTACTACGGCATTGAGTTGAGCAAGAATGCGGCGCCTTTGCTCAAGTACGCTGAGCGCATCTTCTCGCGCCCTGCCTACATTGAGGCACTGACACCTTCCGAGAAGGTGATGCGCAAGTAAGCGCACGGTTTTTCTTGATTTTGCTGTTTGCTGGAATTTGCACATGAACGAGCCATCCACCACCTCGACACGGCCTTATTTGATCCGTGCCATTCATGAGTGGTGTTGCGACAATGGGCTGACGCCGTATCTGGCGGTCAAAGTGGATCGCTCGGTCCAGGTGCCCCGCGAGTTTGTGCACGATGGTGAAATCGTGCTCAACGTCAGTTATGACGCCACAGGCAGCTTGCAGCTGGGCAATGAATACATCGAGTTCAAAGCCCGTTTCGGCGGCAAGCCCCGTGACATCATGGTGCCCGTGGAGCGTGTGCAGGCCATCTATGCGCGTGAATCAGGGCAGGGCATGTCCTTTCCTGTGATCGACGATGTGTTGGCCGCGGTTTCTGACGACGCTGCTGACTTAGGTTTGAGTGACAGCATCTCGCAAGAGCAGACCGAGGCTGCAGCACCCAACAGCGATGCCGCATCGCGCGTGGTGCAGCTGGTGCCGCATGCCGGTGCCAAGTCTGAGGAAGGCGAAGAGGGTGGCAACGAGCCGCGACCTCCTTCGGGAATGGGTGGCCGTCCTGCGCTCAAGCGCATCAAGTAAGCCAATTTCAATTTGGGGTGCGAAACTTGTATTAGAATCGCATTCTTCGCCGGTTTAGCTCAGTTGGTAGAGCACCCGCCTTGTAAGCGGTAGGTCGTCAGTTCGAATCCGACAACCGGCACCATTGAGGTGCTTTTTTGATAGAGTGCCTTTGTCCCTCCGGCAGTTCGGCTGTGGTGCGGATCGCCGGTTTAGCTCAGTTGGTAGAGCACCCGCCTTGTAAGCGGTAGGTCGTCAGTTCGAATCCGACAACCGGCACCAATTCTTTGCAGTCCAAGACCCAAATGGGTCTTTTTTTTCGCCTGTGCTTTTACAGCGGGCTTTGCCAGGGCGAGGCATTCAAGATCTTGATCTGAATGCGCGCCACATTCCAGCCTTTGGTGCGCAAATGCGCTTCCAGCGCGGGCAGTAAATGGCGCAACTTACTAGCTGCAGCACTGTTTTTGACCAGCAGCAGCCAGGTGTCGCCTTCCAGCGGACCTGCTTGAATATGCGGAGCCAGCCCGGGAGGCAGCAGGCTTTCGATGGTTTTCAAGCGGGCATTGGCTGCGCGTGCCTGTTCCACCAGATTCGACAAGGCGGGCGAAGACTGGGCAGCTTGCTCCAGCGTGATGGAATAGTGGCGGCGTGCAGGCATAGGCTTTCGATCAAAGACCACCAATTATCGGTGGACCCTGTTGCTTGTGGGTCTGCAAGGGCTGTCACTTGCTGTCAAAGCACAAGCGGCAGTTAGAATCAATTTTTGGCCTTCAGCGTAAAAGCTCCTTGTTTTGCAGCTGAATGTGCCCATCTGCTTGGCAACTCTATTTAGGGATTTGGCCGCTTCCGGTGCCGTTGAAGGTGCTGGTGAGCGGCTTCCGTTCGCATGGTCAACTTCCTCACCAAACTTTTCGGCAGCCGCAACGATCGGCTTCTCAAGCAATACCGTAAGACGGTGGCTCGCATCAATGCGATGGAGCCTGAATTGGAAAAGCTCGATGACCAGGCCTTGCGGGCCAAGACCCAAGAATTCAAAGATCGCCTAGCCCAGGGTCAAAGTCTGGACGATTTGCTGCCCGAGGCGTTTGCGGTGGTGCGTGAAGCATCCAAGCGCGTCATGAAGATGCGCCACTTTGACGTGCAGCTCATGGGTGGCATGGCCTTGCACCAAGGCAAGATTGCCGAAATGCGCACCGGCGAAGGCAAGACCTTGACGTCGACCTTGCCCGTGTACCTGAACGCCCTGACCGGCGAGGGTGTGCACGTGGTGACTGTCAACGACTACCTGGCCAGCCGCGATGCGGAAACCATGCGTCCGCTCTACCACTTCCTGGGACTGTCGGTGGGCGTGAATTTGCCCCAGGCACCGCGTGAAGACAAGCAGCTGGCGTATCTGGCTGACATTACCTACGGCACCAACAACGAATACGGCTTTGACTACCTGCGCGACAACATGGTCTACGACCGTGGTGACCGTGTGCAACGCCCTTTGAACTTCGCCATCGTCGACGAGGTGGACTCCATCCTGATTGACGAGGCGCGTACGCCCTTGATCATTTCCGGGCAAGCCGATGACAACACGGCCATGTACCTGAAGATCAATGCGTTGGCCCCGCAGTTGGTGCGCCAAGAAGGTGAAGCCGATCCGCGCACGGGCGAGGGTGTGACCAAGCCCGGCGACTTCACGGTGGACGAAAAGAGCCACCAGGTGTTCCTCACCGAAGATGGCCACGAAAAAGCCGAGCGCATTCTGACCGAAGCCGGTTTGCTGCCCGAAGGCGCTTCGCTGTACGACCCGTCCAACATCGCGCTGGTGCACCATTTGTATGCTGCGCTGCGTGCCCACCATATCTATCACCGTGACCAGCACTATGTGGTGCAAAACGGGGAAGTCATCATCGTCGATGAATTTACGGGTCGCTTGATGAGTGGTCGTCGCTGGAGCGATGGCCTGCACCAGGCCGTCGAAGCCAAGGAAGGCGTGGCCATTCAGGCCGAGAACCAGACCATGGCCTCGATCACCTTCCAAAATTACTTCCGCTTGTACAACAAGCTGGCAGGCATGACGGGTACGGCCGATACGGAAGCCTTTGAATTCCAAAGCATCTATGGCTTGGAAACCGTGGTCATTCCACCGAACAAGCCCAGCCGCCGCGAAGACCAGCTGGACCGCGTCTACAAGACCACCCAAGAAAAGTACAACGCGGCCATTCAAGACATTCGCGAATGCTACGAGCGTGGCCAGCCCGTGCTGGTGGGCACGACCTCCATCGAGAACTCCGAAGTCATCGCCCAGCTGCTGACGGCGGCCCAGCTGCCTCATCAGGTGCTCAATGCCAAGCAGCACGCCAAAGAGGCGGACATCATCGCCCAGGCGGGTCGCAAGGGCATGATCACCATTGCCACCAACATGGCAGGCCGTGGTACAGACATTGTGCTGGGCGGCAATATCAGCAAGGAAGAGGCCGCGATTGCCTCCCATCTCGAGTGGGATGAGGCCACCAAGCAAGCCAAGATTGCTGAGCTGCGTGCGCAATGGCAAAAGGACCATGACGAGGTCAAGGCACTGGGCGGTCTGCGCATCATTGCGACCGAGCGCCACGAGTCGCGCCGTATTGATAACCAGCTGCGTGGCCGTTCGGGCCGCCAAGGCGATCCCGGCTCCTCGCGCTTTTATTTGAGCCTGGATGACCAGCTGATGCGCATCTTCGCGGGTGACCGTGTGCGCGCCATCATGGACCGCCTGAAGATGCCTGAGGGCGAAGCGATTGAAGCGGGCATCGTGACCCGTTCCATCGAGTCGGCCCAGCGCAAGGTCGAGGCGCGCAACTTCGACATGCGCAAGCAATTGCTGGAGTATGACGATGTCTCCAACGACCAGCGCAAGGTGATCTACCAGCAGCGCAACGAGATCTTGGACACGACCGATCTGACCGAAATGATCACCGTGATGCGCGAGGACTGCATTGCGGACATGGTGCGCCAGTACGTACCTGCTGAGTCCATGGAAGAGCAGTGGAACCTGCCTGCATTGGAAAAAGCATTGGCCGACTGGCAGGTGCAGGTGGACCTGCAAGGCATGGTCCAGAGCTCTGACAGCATCACCGACGAAGAGATTTTGGAAGTCTGCGTCAAGGCTGCCAACGACGTCTACCAAGGCAAGCTCGATATGGTGGGCTCTGAGCAGTTCATGAACTTCCAGCGCGCCGTATTGCTGCAAAGCTTTGACACCAACTGGCGCGATCACCTCGCGGCGCTGGACTATCTGCGCCAAGGCATTCACTTGCGTGGCTTTGCCCAAAAGCAACCCAAGCAGGAATACAAGCGCGAAGCGTTTGAACTGTTCCGCCAGCTGATTGACCAGGTCAAGAACGAAGTCACGCGCGTGCTGCTCACCGTGCGCATTCAGCAGCCTGAGCAGCTGGAGCAAGAAGCGCAAAGCATCGAAAACCGCGCGGAAAGCGCCCAAGGCGCCATGCAGTACGCCAGCGCGGATGGTGACAAGACCGACAACTTTGAACTTCCTCCCGGTGTGCGCGTTGGCCGCAACGACCCCTGCCCTTGCGGCAGTGGCCAGAAGTTCAAAAACTGCCACGGCAAATTGAGTTGAAGCACCGGAGGCGCTGCTGCGAGCCGCTTGGCTACGAGTGCCATGCACAAACAACACGGGCTGCGGCCCGTGTTTTTCGTTGTGCGCGGCGGTTTGTCTCCATAATCAAGGACTGATTGTTTTTTCTGTAGGAAGCCCTGCAATGCCTGTGAATTTGCCTGTTCCCGTCGCCGCTGACTTGTTGCCTGTCGCTGGCGTGCGTATTGGTGTGACCGAAGCCGGTGTGCGCAAAGCCAACCGCAAGGACTTGACCGTGTTCTTGCTGGATGAAGGTGCGAGCGTCGCAGGCGTATTCACACAAAACCGCTACTGCGCAGCCCCCGTGCAGGTCAGCCGCGAGCATTTGACCGCTGGCGCAGGCATTCGCGCCATGGTGATTAACACCGGCAACGCCAACGCCGGTACGGGTGCAGCAGGCTTGGCTAACGCACGCAAGACCTGCGCTGCTTTGGCCAAGGAGCTGGGTGTGAGCGAGCAGCAGGTGCTGCCTTTCTCGACCGGCGTGATCATGGAAGAGCTGCCCGTGGACCGCATTGTGGCCGGTTTGCCAGCAGCGATTGCAGCGGCCAAGGCCGACAACTGGGCCGTGGCGGCCGAAGGCATCATGACCACCGACACGCAGCCCAAGGCCTACAGCCGCAGTGTGCAGCTGGGTGGCAAGACGGTGAACATCACCGGCATCAGCAAGGGTGCCGGCATGATTCGCCCCAATATGGCGACCATGCTGGGCTTTTTGGCAACCGATGCCGCCATTGCACCAGCGCTCTTGCAAGATCTGGTCAAGGAGCTGGCCGACGGCTCGTTCAACCGTGTGACCATTGACGGCGACACTTCCACCAACGACTCTTTTGTGCTGGTGGCGACGCACCAAGCGGGCAACGAAGCCGTCACCAACTGGGACAGCACAGAGGCTCAGGCGCTCAAGGCTGCGCTGCAGGATGTGGCCCGTTTGCTGGCCCAGGCCATCGTACGCGACGGCGAAGGTGCGACCAAGTTCATCACCGTGCAGGTCGATGGCGGCAAGACCGAAGAAGAATGCCGCTTGGTGGCCTATTCGATTGCGCACTCGCCCTTGGTCAAGACCGCATTTTTTGCTTCTGACCCCAACCTGGGACGCATTCTGGCCGCGGTCGGTTATGCCGGTATTGCCGATCTGGACCAAACCAAGATCGATCTGTACCTGGACGATGTGCACGTGGTGGTGGATGGCGGCCGCAACCCCTCCTACCAAGAAGCAGATGGCCAGCGCGTGATGAAGCAGGCAGAGATCACCGTGCGCGTGACGCTGGGCCGAGGCACGGCCAGTCAGACGGTGTGGACGTGTGATTTCAGCCATGACTACGTGACCATCAACGCCGACTACCGCTCTTAAGATGGGCGGCGCGTTGCACAACGCCCTGCAGGCTTTGTTGCAATCGTTTGCCGTGGCGCTGCCACTGTCTGCACGATTGCGCCGCGCCTGCACCGCCCTGACGGGCTGGGCGTTGTGCAACGCTGCAAAGAGCAGCGATAAGAGGGGTTGAAAGCTTCTCTTATGGTTTTGTGAGCACTTTTTCTAGTGTTTATAAGGTTTTGCAATACAAAACTATCGCAAATTGAGTGCCTGTAAAGGCAAGCAGCTACCAAAACTCAAACAAATGGTGGGAGAGACAACTGTGCAAGATGTGATGAACCCTTTGGAGCGCTTGGTCGAACGTGCCGAGCAGTTGATGCAGCGCATTGAAGCGGTGCTGCCCCAGCCGCTGCAAGCGCCCAGCGATTGGAATGCGGCCATCGCCTGGCGTTACCGCAAACGTGCCAATGGCTGCGGGATGTTGGAGCCGGTGCGTCACGTCGGTGCCATGCAGCTGTCGGACTTGCAAAACATCGATGGGCAAAAAGACAAAATCGCGCGCAATACCGAGCAGTTTGTGCAGGGGCGTACGGCCAATAACGTGCTGCTCACGGGCGCGCGTGGCACGGGCAAGTCTTCGCTGATTCGCGCCTGTTTGCATGCTTATGCGCCGCAGGGGCTGCGCCTGATCGAAGTCGACAAGGCAGACCTGACGGATTTGCCTGACATCGTGGATGTGGTGGCGGGGCGACCTGAGAAGTTCATCATTTACTGCGATGACCTGAGCTTTGAAGAAGGCGAGCCCGGCTACAAGGCCATGAAGTCGATCTTGGATGGCTCGGTGTCTGCGGCAACGCCCAATGTGCTGGTGTATGCGACGAGCAACCGCCGCCACCTGTTGCCCGAATACATGAGCGACAACCTGCAAACCTCCAAGGGCAAGGATGGCGAGATCCACCCCGGCGAGGTGGTGGAGGAGAAAATCTCGCTGTCCGAGCGTTTTGGTTTGTGGGTGAGTTTTTATCCGTTCAGCCAAGACGAATACCTGCGCGTCGTCGCGCAATGGCTGCGTTCGATGGGCTTAACGGAAGACGCCATTCAGGCGGCCGAGCCCGAAGCACTGGTCTGGGCGCTGGAGCGTGGTTCGCGCAGCGGCCGCGTGGCCCAGCAGTTTGCACGCGACTATGCCGGTCGCGCTGCCGCAAGCGCTGCGCCCGCCGCCCGCATTGCCGATGTGGCTGGCCTGAGCGACGGCGCAGAAATCTAAGTTGCTACGAGTGTTGTTTTGACTGCTGATACGTTTCCCGTGATTCCCACTGAAGTGGCCGTTGGCGTTTTGATTCGCGAAAGCGATGGGGCGCTGCTCATTACCAGCCGCCCCGAAGGCAAGCCGCGCGCAGGTTGGTGGGAGTTTCCGGGCGGCAAGCTCGAGGCCGGTGAAACCGTCGAGCAAGCGCTGCGCCGCGAACTGCAAGAAGAGCTGGGTATCACCATCACCAACTGCATCGCCTGGAAGGTGACGGAGCACACCTACAGCCACGCGCAAGTGCGTTTGCACTGGTGCAAGGTTACGCAATGGGACGGCGAATTTGCCATGCTAGAAGGCCAGCAAATGGCGTGGCAGCAATTGCCACTGCAGGTGCGTCCGGTGCTGGAAGGCTCGCTGCCTGTCTTAGAGTGGCTGAGCGAAGAGCGCGGATTGCCGTTTGATGCCAGCGTCTACGCAGTGCCAAACACCTGAAAGGTGAGCGGCTTGCCAAGGCTGCACAAGGTTTTTAGATAGAAAACTATCGCAAAACCTTGCTGCACGCAGGCTGCATGCTCACTTTAGCT
>JBJEZV010000169.1:2107-10235 GCA_051887595.1 Comamonas sp. | reverse complement strand
GCAGAATGTCCGCCAAGCGTTTGCGCGGAATGGTGGAGTCCATGCACATGTAGTCAGGGCTGATGCGGCCCGATGCGGGAAAGGCGTTCTTGCGGCCACTCCAAAAGCGCATGCGTTCTTCTTCGCTGGTGCTCACGGCAATGGCCGTAGCTCCGGCTGCGCGCAGCACATCGCTCATGCGGCCAATTTCTTCCTCGACTTCTTCGGGCGTGCCATCGGATTCACACAGCAAAATCGCTTCGGCCGTCAGGTCGTAGCCGGCATGGACAAAGTCTTCGACAGCGGCAGTCATGGGCTTGTCCATCATCTCTAGGCCCGCTGGAATGATGCCTGCCGCAATCACGGCCGCGACGGCATCGCCCGCTTTGCGCACATCGTCAAAACTGGCCATGATGCAGCGGGCCAGCTGTGGTTTGGGCACAAGTTTGACGGTTACTTCCGTCACCACCGCCAACATGCCTTCGCTGCCAATCACGGCGGCCAGCAGGTCGTAGCCCGGGCAGTCCAGCGCATCAGAGCCGAACTCGACCGGCTCACCTTCAACCGTAAAACCTTTAACTTTGAGCACGTTGTGCACCGTCAGGCCGTATTTCAGGCAGTGCACCCCACCCGAGTTTTCTGCCACATTGCCGCCGATCGTGCAGGCAATCTGGCTGCTGGGGTCTGGAGCGTAATACAAGCCGTAGGGCGCAGCAGCTTCGCTGATGGCGAGGTTGCGCACGCCACACTGCACCACGGCCGTGCGACTCATGGGATCGACCTTGAGGATGCGGTTGAACTTAGCCAGCGACAGTGTCACGCCCATGGCGTGGGGCATAGCGCCACCGGACAGACCCGTGCCTGCACCGCGCGCCACGATGGGCACTTGCAAAGCGTGGCATGCAGCCAGCACGGCCTGAATTTGGGCGTAGGTTTCTGGCAGGCAGACCACCAAGGGGCGCTGCCGGTAGGCGGTAAGGCCATCGCATTCATAGGGCGTGGTGTCTTCGGCGTGCCACAGCAGCGCATGTGCTGGGACATGGGCCGATAAGGCCGCAACAACCTCGGCCTGACGGGCTGCGCGTTCGGAGAGCGTGGACGGGTTCATGGCGCTCTACTCTAGAGCAAGCGTTGTCAAATCCGTGTGATTTTTCTTGCAGCAACGTGTGAAGCGGGCGCAACACTTGCCCCATACCGCTGCCAGTTGGCTACACCGTTTTTTGCAACCACTCGACAAAGGCTTGGCATTCCCAGCGGTCCATGGTGCCCGTGCGCCAGCATAGATAGTGGGCATGCGGGCTGGGCACATCCAAGTCAAACAAGCGCACCAGCGTGCCGTTGTCCAGCCAAGGTGCCCCCAGCTTCAGGCGCACCGGGGCCACGCCCAGTCCAGCCGCTGCAGCGTCACACAGCAGCCCGATGTCGTTGAATTGCGAGCCTTCCTGCGGCTCACCCCAAGGCAGGCCAGCGGCCTGAAACCAAGGACGCCAAGACTCCAGCGGGCTGCGCAGCAAGGGCAAGGGCTCCAGATCCTCGGGAGCGCGAATAGGGCCATGCTGGCGCAAAAAGCTGGGCGACGCCAGCGGCGTATACACATCGCGTGCGATTTCCAGATGCTCAACATCGGCGTAATGGCCCGGGCCATAGCGCACCATCAAATCGGCATCTTCAGCCACCACATCTAGCAGCGGGATGGCGACTTGCAGCGTCAGATCAATTTCGGGATAAGCCTCGTTGAACTGCGCCAAGCGCGGTATCAGCATGCAGCGCGCAAAGGTGGGCGTAACTGCAATCTTCAGCCGCACGCGGCCAGAAGTCACGGGGTGGTTGGGGAAGCACTGCAGCGCGCCCAAGCCCTCGCGCACTTGTTGCAGGTAGTTTTGCCCATCGGTGGTCAGCGAAAAGTCGCTGCGGCCAAACAGCTGCGTGCCCAGCACCTGTTCCAGTTGGCGCACGCGGTGGCTGACAGCGCTCGGCGTGACGCTGAGTTCTTCCGCGGTGAGCGTGACGCTGCGCAAACGTGCCAAGGCTTCGAACGTGAGTAAGCATTGGATAGGCGGAATCCGCCGGGCCGAACGGCTGTCAAAAAAACGCGAGGGGCGGGGTGAGGACATGGGTAGCAATCAAGCTTGTACAGACGCCACCCACGTAAAAAAGCGCCGGTGGACCAAACAGGGGGGGAATGTAGCTATTCCCCCGGCTTGTCACAACCGACGCTGTGTGCAGGATGTCAGGATCAGCGGAAGACGACCGTCTTGTGGCCGTTGACCAGCACGCGGCGCTCGCTGTGCCACTTCACGGCGCGGGCCAGCACCTGGCTTTCGGTATCCTGACCGCGTGTGGTCAGATCTTCCACGGTATCGGTATGGTCAGCGCGGGCCACGTCTTGCTCAATGATCGGGCCTTCGTCCAGATCGGCCGTCACGTAGTGGGCGGTGGCGCCAATGAGCTTCACGCCACGGTCGTGGGCCTGGTAGTAAGGCTTAGCGCCCTTGAAGCTGGGCAAGAAGCTGTGGTGGATGTTGATGGCGCGACCGGCCAGCTTTTGGCACAAGTCGTTGGACAGCACTTGCATGTAGCGCGCCAGCACGACCAGCTCTGCGCCTTCGGCCTGGATAATCTCGAACTGCTTGGCCTCGGCTTCAGCCTTGGTGGCAGCGGTCACAGGAATGTGGTGAAAGGGAATGTTGTAGCTGGCCGCGAGTTGGTAGAAGTCGCGGTGGTTGCTGATGATGGCCTTGATGTCGATCGGCAGCTGGCCCGACTTCCAGCGGAATAGCAAGTCGTTGAGGCAGTGGCCCTGGCGGCTGACCATGATGACGGTCTTCATGCGCTCGGCCATGGAATGCAGGCTCCACTGCATCTCCAGCGAGGCGGCCAGCGGCGTAATCGCTGCCTTGAGCGAGTCGATATCGGCATGCTCGCACGCGAATTGCACGCGCATAAAAAACAGGCCAGTGACACTGTCGTTGAACTGAGAGGCTTCTTCGATGTTGGCGCCTTGCTCAAGCAAGAAGCCGGAAACGGCATGCACCAGGCCTCGACGGTCTGGGCAGGACAGAGTAAGAATGTAGGCTTGGGTCATAGCCCGACAATTGTCGCAGCAAGGCTGGGGTCCAGAGGGGATTGAGGGAATACATGCAAGAAAACAAGCGGGTCCCGCACTGGCAGGCCACATTCAAGAGGGGGCGTTGGCCAATGGCAGTGCTGCTGTGGCTGGCGGTGACGGAGGCCGTGGTGCATTTCGGCGCTGCGGAGCAGCAACGCGAGTGGATGCTTCGGCTGGGCTTATATGGGTTGGTGATAGGCACCATTGGCTATGCGTGGTGGCGACAAGCACGGCGCAAGGCATGGGGAAACGCCATGTCAGAAGACGTGCGTCTGCGTTTGGCAGACAGTGTGGTCGAACACGCCAGCGAAGGCATTGTGGTGACCGATGCGCAAAGCCGCATCGTCGCGATCAACCCGGCTTTTTCGCGCTTGCTGGGCTATGAAGCGCAGGAGCTGATGGGGCGCAAACCTTCGGTGTTCAAGTCAGGCAAGCATGGGCCAGACTTCTACCAAGCCATGTGGGCCAAGATCAAAAGCGCAGGCCAATGGCGCGGCGAGATCTGGAACAAGCGCAAAAACGGTGAAATTTTTCCGGAGCGTATGTCCTTGAGCGCCGTGCGCGATGCCGATGGCACGGTCACCCATTACGTGTGCATGTTCACCGATATCTCCGAGGAAAAACGGCGCGAGCAACAGCTCGAACGACTGGCCCACCACGACAGCCTGACCGGGCTGGCCAACCGCCACGTGGTGCTCGAAACTCTGGAGCACTGGGTGCAACGCGCCAAGGCGACCGATGAGCACATGGCGGTCATCTTGCTCAATCTGGATCGCTTTAAGCACATCAACCAAAGCTATGGCCATGCCATCGGTGACCGTGTGATCCAGCACATTGCACGGCAAGTACAGGCAGGCATGCGACAAGGCGATTTCATTGGCCGCATGGCAGGGGACGAAATGGTGGTGTTGGCGCGCAATGTGGCAAGTCCCGAAGAGGCAGCTGCCATTGCCGAGCGTTTGATCCAGCGCGTGAGCCAACCTTGGCAGTCGCCCGAAGGATTTGCCGTGGTCGTCAGCGTCAGTGCCGGTATTTGCTGCTATCCGCAGCATGCCCAAGAAGCTTCGGCGCTGTTGCAGGGGGCGCACGCGGCTGTCTATGGCGCCAAAAACGGTCAAGGTGACCAAGGAGGGCGCAGCCCGTGGTGTTTCTACGAAGAAAGCATGACAGCTGCAGCGCGCGAGCGCATTGAGATGGAGGCGCGTCTGCGCCGGGCGCTGCGCGAGGGCCATTTACAGCTGTACTACCAACCTCAAGTGCGTTTGCGCACCGGCCGGATTGAAAGTTGCGAAGCGCTGGTGCGCTGGATCGATCCCATCGAGGGCATGATTTCGCCTGCGCGTTTTATTTCCGTGGCAGAGAATTCGGGCTTGATAGCGCCCTTGGGCGAGTGGGTGTTGCACGAAGCCTGTCGCCAAGCCAAGGCATGGCAAGAAGCTGGGCTGAAGCCCCTGGTCGTGGCTGTGAATGTGTCGCAGCGGCAGTTTTTACTCACCGACATTGCGGGCTGCGTGCAGCAGGTGTTGCAGCGCACGGGTTGGACTGCGCCATGTCTGGAGCTAGAGATCACCGAGAGCGCATTGGCCGATCGGCCAGAAGAGGCGCGTGCGGTGCTCGACAAGCTCCGGGCCATGCAGGTACGACTGGCCATTGATGACTTTGGCACGGGTTATTCATCGCTTGCGCACCTCAAGCGCTTTCCGATTGATGTGCTCAAAATTGACCAAAGCTTTATCCGCGACCTCGAGCACAGTGCGGACGACAAAGCCATCACCCACGCCATCATGGCCATGGGGCAAAGCATGGGCTTGCAAGTGGTGGCAGAAGGCGTGGAAACGCCTGCGCAGCTAGCGTTTTTGCGCGAGCACGGCTGCGATGTCTACCAAGGCTATCTGTGCAGCAAGCCGCTGCCCGCTGGCGCGTTCGCCGCCTTGCTGCGGGCGCAAGCTGGGGCGCATCCCATCCTTTAATGCACCAGCACGGGGTTTTGGGCCAGCTGTGCGTAGCGCTCCAAAATATCTTCTACCTCTTCTTCGGTCGGAGATTCGCGCTGCCATTCTTGGATTTGCTGTTGAAACAGCTCGGCCCAAGAGCCATCCAGATAGACCTCTTTGCCCGAGCGCTTGTCCACAATTTCAAAACCATGGCGAGGCAGGGCGGGTGCTGCGGTCTGCCCGTCAGCCAACAGCACTTCAGCAGGCTGGCCAAGATCGGGACGCAGATGGAGCACCACAAAAGAATCTGAGTCGTAAAGCATTTGCATCGTGGTCCTCCTTTCCAATGTGCCGTCTCCGGCTTGTTGTGACGTTGTACCCAGCCCAGATGGGGCGAGGCTTGTGTCTTTTCAAGTCCTGGTCGGCAACAGGCAAGGCCAGTATGGCATGCCAAGGACATTCTCCCCAGCACTGCCTGTCGGCCAGCGGCTAGGGCTTGGTGTGGGAGCGCAGCTTAAGGTCCAGCTCATCGCGGCCGCCGTCTTCCAGCAGCCGAATGCGCACCGGCAGATAGCCTAAGCTGGGCGCCAACCACAGGTGTGACTGCAGCCCCGCGTCATCGCCACTGTCAGAGTGGTGGGCCAGTCGCACGGCGTTGATGCGGCCTGCTGGCAGCTGCAAGGTCTCACGGGCTTGGACCTCAAAGATCCATGGAGCGACGCGGCTGGTGCTAGCGGCTTGAAAGACAAAACGCGTGCCCTGGGGATAGCGGCTGGGTGTGGAAGCCATCATGCCGGCCACTTGAAAGAACACGCTCAAGCGGTCCTGCAAACCTTCGGTCAACGGTGCAGCAGCTTCGCCACGGCTAAAGCGCACATGCCCGCTGGAGGTGTCGAACGTAGCACTCGACTCCTTACGGCTGCGATCGATGAAAATTTCAGGAGCTAAGCCTTTGTCGCTCAGACGTCCGACACTGGCTTGTCTGCGGCTGCCTACGACGGGGATTTGCACCTCTTGGGCCGCTTCATAGCGTTGCCCTTGCGGCAGCCAGTCCAGCTGGGCTTTGGTTTGAAAAGGCAGGCTTTTGAACTTGCCTTGCACATCAAATTGCATGCGCGCAGCGGTTGGGGCACGCCAGGACCATGCTCCGGTGAGGGGCTGGCCCTGTGCATTGCGCACCTCAACGGCAGAGCTGGGGCTGCTTTGCGCTGCCACAGGCAGCACGCTGGAGGCGCAGGCCGCGGCTGCCAGGTGCAAGGCAGTGCGGCGGTCTATCAGGGCAGTGAGAGAAAGCAAAGACATAGGCGACCCGTAGAATTTGTGGCATAGCCGTGGCACGGCCTTGTCTGCGTGCCACCCGAAAACTTATTTTGTCAGCAGTGCGCCTTGGCCGCTGTTGTGAGGCCTTAGCGTCTACAGCGCATTACCCATGAAACTTGCCACTTACAAAGACGGTTCGCGCGACGGCCAGCTGATCGTTGTCTCTCGCGACCTGCGCTCTGCGCACTACGCCACCGGCATTGCTTCGCGCATGCAGCAAGTCTTGGATGACTGGGGATTTATGGCGCCCCAGCTGCAAGACCTCTATCACTTGCTCAACACCGGCCGGGCGGCGCATGCCTTTGCATTTGATCCGCAGCTGTGCATGGCGCCACTGCCGCGCAGCTATCAGGTGCTGGAAGCGCAAGCTTACCCATCTCACTTGCTGCGCTTGCAGCCCGAAGTAGCTGTCAGCACCACCGAAGCGCGCATGCGCCAAGCAGCCGGAGACCATTTGTGCGGTGCCTGCGAAGAGGTCGTCGTTCCCAGTGCAGCGCTGGACGTGGACTTGGGCGCTGGCATTGCAGCCATCACCGGCGATGTGCCAGTCGGCACCACAGCCGAAGCCGCCATGTACAGCGTGCGTTTGCTGATGCTGTGCAACAGTTTGAGCTTGCGCCAATTGCAGCGCCCAGGCGATGGCCGCCCATTCGATGGGGCCAATGTGCAAGCGTGGCCTGCCATGGTCTGCAGCCCGGTAGCGGTCACGGTCGATGAAGTAGCGGATGTCTGGCATGGCGGTCGGCTGCAATTGGCGCTGCATACGGCCTGCAATGGCCGCAAGATCGGCATCAGCGACACCAGCGAGGGCATGGCATTCCATTTTGGACAGCTGATTGCCCAAGTCGCGCGCACGCGTGGGTTGCGCGCAGGTAGTGTGGTGAGCGCGGGCGTGGTCAGTGCGCCGGAGCCCAGCGAGAAACCCAAAAAATCCGCCACTGCTGCGGCATCTGGCGACAGCCGCAGCGTGCACTGCATTGCGGAAAAGCGTGCCATTGAAGTGGCGCAGCAAGGCACGGCGAGCACTCCGTATTTGCAGTTTGGTGACACGGTGCGCATTGAAGGCAAGTCCAAGGATGGGCAAAGCGTGTTTGGGGCCATCGATCATGCGCTGGTTTCGCCCCAGGGCGACGGCAGCGCAGCCTGACATAGCATTACGCGCTCAATCGAGCGCGCGTTGGCGGCGCATGGTCATGAACAGCACGGCCAAGCTGGCGACGGCCCCGAGTCCACCAATCACAGGGAACACGGGGATATCAAAGATCCGCACATCCCACTGCATGAGCGTGGGACCAATGCCCAAGATGAATGCACCTGCCACCACGGCCAAAGACAGCCGGGTGGCCGCGCGCTCCATGGCCATGGAGACGCGGTGCAGGTGGCGCACTTCCATGTCTACGCCCACGCGGCCTTGTTTGAGACGGTACAGCAGCAGCCGCAAGGTCTTGGGCGCATCGGCGGTCATCTCAAACAACTGCATGGCCGCAGCGCGCTTTTCACGCAGCAGCCTCTCCGGGGCAAAGCGTGCACGCATTTGCTCTGTCACCAGCGGGCGGGCAGTGGCAATTACGTCAAAGTCGGGGTCCAGTTGCAGCAGCACCCGATCGGCAGTGATCAAGGCCTTGAACAGCAAGGCCATGTCCGAAGGCATGGCGATGTTGGACTCGCGGGCCATGTCCATGAACTCTTTGATCGAGTCGCCCAGGCGCAGCGGGCCGTTGTCCACGCGGGCGATGTAGCGCTCTACGGCCGACTCCATCAACGCAATCTCCACCCGTGTGTCACC
>JBJEZV010000169.1:0-2007 GCA_051887595.1 Comamonas sp. | reverse complement strand
TCGAGCCAGTCCTGCACCAGCAGCTCGGGCGTGCTCAGCTCCCAAACGATGTGCGGGATGACAATGTCAGGCTGCTGCACGAACGCTTTGGAGACCAGTTCGTTGTTGCGCCCTTCAATGGTGAAGTCCAGCTCTTCCTGCAGCGCTTCGCCCACTTGGCGAGCCACGTCTAGCGGGCGGTAGCGCTCCAGATGCGGAAAGCGGTCTTCAACCAGGGCCGCCACATGGCGCAGCAAGCGCGCATCGGCCTCCAGCCCTGCGCGGATACCCGGGCGCTGCACTTTGACCACCACTTCGCGCAAGCTGCCGTCGGCCCGGCGTACCTGCGCACGGTAGACCTGGGCAATCGATGCTGCGGCCAGCGGGGTGGTGTCAAAGTGCACAAAGGCTTGTGCAATGGGCATGCCCAACTGCGCTTCAATGTGCGGTTGCATCAGCTCCCAAGGCAGTGGAGTAGCTTGGTTATGCAGTTGCTCCAAAGCCTGCGTCCATTCGGGCGGAAGCAAGTCCGAACGCGTTGCCATGATCTGGCCGAGTTTGACGAAGGTGGGGCCCAGCGTTTCGATGGCCATACGCACGCGCACCGGGCGGCTCAGCTGGGCCACAGGATGGTCGGCACGCTTGTTGGCGGCCCGGTGTTCGCTGGCCGTGCGCCATTGCGCCCAGCGTGACAAGCCCAGTGTTTGCACCACGTCTGCTAAGCCAAAGCGCAGCAAAGTCCCGACTATTTCTTGTAACCGCGCCCGGTCGCGAACAGCAACGACCGCGGTGTGCAACATCGCCATGTCATCTCCTTGATCTGCACAAAGCATAGCCCGTTTGCCGCAGCAGACAAGGTCAGCCAAGCACGCATATCAAAACCATAGTGCTTACCCATTGACTGGCAGTATTTTCAAAATGTTTTGTATCTGAAAACGTTGGTGGATACTGGGATGTAGCTATGTCTATTGCGTTTTGAGGCACTGCGGTGCGGCAAGTAAGCTCCAGTTTTATTTCTTGTAACGTGAGTATTTGCTATCGGAATATGTTTTTCATAGCCTGTGATTCACCGCTGGTCTGATGACTGACCGCTCCTCCGACCTGCTGGGCATAAACCCTCTGTGTCTGGCTTGTCCGTGCACCAAAGATGTGCTTTCTGGCTTGGCCAGGCAACCATCAACAGGAGACAAGGTAGATGACACAGCAGACCCCTAAGACCGGACGCCGTAACCTACTGAAAGGTGCTGCGGTGGCTGCAACGGCCATGTCGGTGCCGATGATCAGCACAGCGCAAACCACCACTTGGCGTTTTCAGAGTACCTGGCCCGCCAAGGACATCTTTCACGAGTTCGCCCAAGACTTCGCCAAGAAGGTCAATGACATGGCGGGTAACCGCTTGAAGATTGAAGTGCTGCCTGCTGGCGCGGTGGTGCCTGCATTCCAGTTGCTGGATGCGGTCTCCAATGGCACGCTCGATGGCGGCCATGGCGTGATCGCCTACTGGTACGGCAAAAGCCCGGCTGTGGCGCTGTGGGGGTCTGGCCCAGCTTTTGGCATGGACGCCAACATGCTGCTGGCTTGGCACAACTACGGCGGTGGCAAGGAGCTGCTGGTCGAGATCTACAAGAGCTTGAACATGAACGTGGAGTCCAAACTCTACGGCCCCATGCCCACGCAGCCGCTGGGTTGGTTCAAAAAGCCCGTGGCCAAGGTCGAAGACATGAAGGGCCTGAAGTTCCGCACGGTGGGCTTGGCGGTGGACGTGTTCACCGAAATGGGCGTAGCGGTGAACCCCCTGCCCGGTGGCGAAATCGTGCCTGCGCTGGATCGTGGCTTGCTGGACGCCGCAGAGTTCAACAACGCCTCCAGTGACCGCGTGCTGGGCTTTCCGGACGTAGCTAAAAACTGCATGCTGCAAAGCTTTCACCAGTGCAGCGAGCAGTTCGAAGTGCTGTTCAATAAGAGCAAGTTCGATGCGCTGCCGCAAGAGCTCAAATCCATCATCGACTACGCCGCGCAGGCCTCCAG
>JBJEZV010000168.1:8493-10311 GCA_051887595.1 Comamonas sp. | reverse complement strand
CGGTAGCTGCCAGAAGCCACATACAGCGCCGCCATGGCATAACCGGACAGCGCTTGAAATAGCGCAAACGCGGCCGTCGCATAACCCCACATGTGTTTGTGGCGCGCACTGCCCACCAGCTGCATCAAGTAGCCCGAAATAATGGCCGCCATGCCTGGCGACAAGGCACCCACCATAAAGCCTGAAATGGCATGTGCCAGTGGAGCACTGCTGTACAAAGGCATGGCAATGGCAACAGCCTTGAGCGCGTAAGCGCCCGTAGTGGTGTGCCACCAGCCCCAGCGTGTGGCGCAACGCGCGGCCAGCAGTGGACCAGCCAGTGCGCCCAAGCCAAAACATGCCCACTGCCAGGCGCCGTACAGCGGCCCTAACTCCAGCTCGCGCGCCAGATAGTCTGCCCAGAACACGGTGTGGGGCACAAAGCCAAAGGCATCGGCCATGTAGGCCAGAAACACCAGCACGACAGAGACAGTCCAAAGAGCGGAAGTGGGTAACGGCTCAAAAGTCATCGCCGGACTGGGCGCCAAAGGTGGTGGCAAACGGCGTGCGTGGTGCAAGCCCCATGCGCCGAACACAGCAGCCAACACTGCCAAACCCAGCCAAGCCCAGGTCAAGTTCCACTGTGCCAATACGGGCACCAAAGTAGCCGAGAGCAACACACCAGCGCCAATGCCGCAAAACATCAGCGGACCCAAGGCCGTGCGGCGCTCTGCGGTCGTGGCTGACATAGCCACTGAAGGGCCAAGCACCATCAGCATGGCCCCCGCAATGCCAGACAGCAATCGCCACGTGCCGAACAAAAAGGCCTCTTGGGGGACGCTACACGCGACCAAACTCAGGGTGACAACCCACCAGCTCGCCCGCATGACTGGTACTGCGCCCCAGCGCTGTGCTCCATGTGCTGCCAGCAGGGCGCCAATCAGGTAACCCAGCAAATTGGCTGCACCCAAATACGCGACTTGCTCTCCTGTAAACCACCCCGCCAACACCAGCTGCGGCATGAGCGCTGTATAGGCAAAGCGCGACAGACCCACGCCGCTGAAGGTGGCGCTAAAGCCAGTCCAAAACAAAGAAAGTTCACTGCGCTGCATGACGAGTTGGTGTGATCCAAATAGTCATGCAGTATGGCCTCGCATTGCCGCTCCGACACAGACAGCTGCGCGCAAACCTGCAAATTTAGCGGCGCTGCAGCAATGCGCGGCGGTATTGCATGGCTTCGGCCACGTGGGCGGTTTGGATGTGGGCGCTGCCCGCCAAATCGGCAATGGTGCGGGCCACACGCAAGGCGCGGTGGGTGGCGCGGGCGGACCACCCCAGCTTGTCGGCCGCTTGTTGCACAAAAAGGCGCGCGTCATCTTGTAAGCGCAGGTGCTGGTCCAATGCTTCGCCGTGCAACTGTCGGTTGCTGCAGCCTTGACGCTCGAGCGCACGCTGGCGGGCCTGTTCGATGCGCGCACGCATGCTGGCGCTGGACTCTTGAACACTGCTGTGCAGCAGCTCCTGGGCAGGCAACCCTTGCACTTCAATGTGCAGATCAATGCGGTCCAGCAAGGGGCCGCTGAGCTTGCCTTGGTAGCGCGTCACTTGTTCCGGCGAACAGCGGCAGCTGTGGCTGCGCGAGCCCCAAAAGCCACAGGGGCAGGGGTTCATGGCAGCAATCAACTGGAACTGCGCCGGGAAGGTGGCGCTGTAGGCAGAGCGGGCAATGGTGATGTGCCCTGTCTCCAGCGGCTCGCGCAAGGCTTCCAACGCACTGCGGCTGAACTCGGGAAACTCATCCAGAAACAAGGTGCCGCAATGCGCAAAAGAGATTTCCCC
>JBJEZV010000168.1:3190-8393 GCA_051887595.1 Comamonas sp. | reverse complement strand
GACAACTCCCCGGCAAATTCCCAGCCTTGCAGCAGCTCTGCTGAAATTTGCCCGCTAGCAGCCAGTACGCCCAGTGCAATCGGCAAATCAAAGCGGCCGGAATCTTTGGGCAGATCGGCTGGCGCCAAGTTGACGGTGATGCGCTTGTTGTG
This sequence comes from Comamonas sp., assembly GCA_051887595.1. Classification (GTDB taxonomy): domain Bacteria; phylum Pseudomonadota; class Gammaproteobacteria; order Burkholderiales; family Burkholderiaceae_C; genus Comamonas. Next base: position 8,241 of record JBJEZV010000168.1, on the reverse strand, counting down.
CGGGAACTCCAGGCCGCTATTGGCAATGGCGCAGCGCACACGCTCCTTGGCTTCTTTGACTTCGACCTCAGCCAGACCGACGAGGTTCAAGCACGGCAAGCCATTGGCCAGATGCACCTCTACGGTCACCAAAGGCGCTTGCAGGCCCAACAGGGCGCGGCTGTGGACGCTGGCCAGAGCCATGGGGAACCTCCTCCCTAAAAGAGTGCAAAGCAGGCAGGCTTGTGCGCCGATTCGGTGCAACAACGTGGTGCAGCAGCCCAGCTGATGGATGGCCACTGTAGGACGAGGTCGTGTGGCGCTCCAAGCCCGCTGGTTGGCACGCTCCATGCTTAAAGGGCTTGTCACAACACTTTTACAACTGCCCGCTTCCCGGAGGAACGTCTCATGAAAATGGTGTCAGCCATCATCAAGCCCTTCAAGCTCGACGAGGTGCGTGAAGCCCTGTCGCAGCTTGGTGTCCAGGGCATCACCGTAACCGAGGTCAAGGGTTTCGGCCGTCAGAAAGGCCACACCGAGCTGTACCGCGGCGCTGAATATGTCGTGGACTTTTTGCCCAAGGTGAAGCTGGAAGCTGCTGTCGATGACGCCGTGCTGGAGCAGGTCATCGAAGCCATTGAAAGCGCCGCCCGCACCGGGAAGATTGGCGACGGAAAGATTTTTGTCTACGACCTGGAACAAGTCGTGCGCATTCGCACAGGCGAAACCGGAAAAGATGCTCTGTAAGGCCCCACTTATTGCGAGAGACTGACATGAAGAAATCGCTTACTGCACTTTCACTGGGAATGGGCCTGATGGCCGCAGCCTCTGGTGCTTTGGCCCAAGAAGCAGCGCCTGCCGTGGCAGCCGCTGTCGAAGAAGTGGCCAAGATCGATACCGGCGATACAGCGTGGATGCTCACGTCCACCATGCTGGTGATTTTGATGGTGATCCCTGGACTGGCCTTGTTCTACGGCGGCCTGGTGCGCTCCAAGAACATGCTGTCGGTGCTGGCACAGGTGTTCGTGATCTTTTCGCTGATCACCGTGCTGTGGGCCATCTATGGCTTCTCCCTGACGTTCGGTGGTGAAGGCACGTTCTATGGTGACTTCAGCAAGCTCTTTTTGAGCGGCATCACGCCAGACACGGTCTCGGCAACGCTGAGCACCATTCCTGAATATGTGTTCGTGGCTTTCCAATCCACATTTGCAGCCATTACGGTGGCGCTGATCGTGGGTGCCTTTGCGGAGCGCATCAAGTTCTCGGCCGTGATGATCTTCTCCGTGCTGTGGTTCACCTTCAGCTACATCCCCATGGCACACATGGTGTGGGGCGGCGGCTTGATGGCCGAAGATGGTGCGTTGGACTTTGCGGGCGGCACCGTGGTGCACATCAACGCTGCTGTAGCAGGTCTGGTGGGTGCTTACATGGTGGGCAAGCGTCTGGGCTTTGGTAAGGAAGCGCTGCCTCCTCACAGCCTGACACTGACCATGGTGGGCGCTTCCCTGCTGTGGGTGGGCTGGTTCGGCTTTAACGCAGGCTCTGCTGGCGCGGCCAACGGCATTGCGGGTCTGGCTTTCATCAACACCATCTTGGCCACCGGCGCCGCTGCTGTGGCTTGGATTGCGGCTGAAGCGCTGCACAAGGGCAAGGCCTCGATGCTGGGCGCTGCCTCGGGTGCTGTGGCGGGTCTGGTGACCATCACGCCTGCTGCTGGCTTTGTCGGCCCCATGGGTTCGATCGTCATGGGCTTGATCGCTGGCCCTCTGTGCCTGTGGGGCGTGTCCGGTCTGAAGCGCATGCTCAAGGTCGACGACGTGTGCGACGTGTTTGGCGTGCACGGCGTGGGCGGTATCTTGGGTGCCATCTTGACCGGCGTGTTCTGCGCTGCTGGCTTGGGTGGTGTCGAGCCCGAAGGCTACAACATGGCTTCCCAAGTCTGGGTGCAGTTCAAGAGCGTGATCATCACCATCGTGTGGTGCGGTGTGGTGTCCTTTGTTTGCTACAAGATCGCCGACTTGGTGGTGGGCCTGCGTGTGTCGGAAGACGCCGAGCGCGAAGGTCTGGACATCACCTCGCACGGTGAGTCTGCCTATAACCGTTGATCGTGTGACCGGTCGCTGCTGATCGGATCTCGATGACCCAACCGCCCTTCGGGGCGGTTTTTTTATATTGGTTGGTGAGGTGGTTTTGCAAATGCTTAACGCCCTTCACGCAACGCTTTCAAAAAATTCACATCGGCGCGACAGCGCAATGGACGGCGGGCGGCTACGATCCCAGACCATGGATGCAGCACTTCAACACCTTCTGGAGCGCGTGCGCGCTGCGTATGCCGATCGACGCCCGGTGCGTATACAAGGCGGGCACAGCAAAGCCTTCTTTTTGCCCCCCCACACGCAAGAGGTGCTGGACACACGCACCCTGCAAGGCGTGGTCAGTTATGAACCCAGTGAGCTGGTGATGACGGTGCGTGCCGGCACCGCCTTGGCCGAGGTCGAGGCATTGCTGGCGCAGCATGGGCAATGCCTGCCGTTTGAACCGCCGCATTTTGCCGACCAAGGCGCTCAGGCCACGGTGGGCGGCATGGTGGCCGCCGGTTGGAGCGGGCCTGCGCGCGCCAACGTGGGGGCCGTCCGCGACTATGTGTTGGGGGTGGAAATCATCAACGGCAAAGGCGAGTTGCTGCGCTTTGGTGGGCAGGTGATGAAAAACGTCGCAGGCTACGACGTCTCGCGGTTGATGGCAGGCAGCTGGGGCACGTTGGGGGTACTGACCGAAGTCAGCTTGAAAGTGCTACCAATTCCCCCTGCGCAGACCACCCTGCGCTTTGACGAATGTGACCAAGCGCAGGCCTTGCAACTTTTGAACAAATGGGGCGCGCAACCCTTGCCGCTCAATGCCAGCTGCTGGCTCGAAGATCAAGGTGTGGGGATGTTGTACGTGCGGCTGCGAGGCGCTGTTGCAGCGGTCGAAGCTGCATGCCGCAGCATGGGCGGGCAACGATTGGACGATGCCGCGACGGTGCACAACTGGGTGCTGTGCCGTGAGCAGCAATTGCCTTGGTTTACGACCAGTGGTGAACAGCTGGATCTCTGGCGCCTGTCACTACCGCAGACCGCGCCGGCGCTGGCGCTGCCTGAGGGTGTGAGCTCGCCCTTGATCGAATGGCATGGCGGCCTGCGCTGGGTACATGCACCGCGCCACGCCCAAGAACAGCTGCAGGCATTGGCTGGGCAGGTGGGCGGGAATGCCATGTTGTGGAAAAGCGGGGGCGAACTCGTACTGAGCCACGCCAACCGTTTTTCGCCATTGGCGCCAGTGACACAACGGCTGCACCAGCAGCTGCGCGATGCATTCGATCCTGCGGGTATTTTTAATCCAGATATCACCTTGGGAGGCTAAGCCGGGCATGCGACGCTGGCTGGATTTGACGGAGGCACGGCGCACAGACACACGCAATCAGGCCTTGGGTTATGTCTGTGTCATGCCCTTGGCGTTGTGCTGCTGGTGGTCTCGCGGCCGCCGCTGTGGCGAGATGTGTTGCATTGGCACAAACGCAAAGGGCATGTGCGGCCCTCGAATTCACGATAACCAAAACTGAGAGACATTTGCCATGCAAACCAATCTAGCTGCGGCCTACCGCGACACCCCTGAAGGCCAGACCGCCGAAGCCATTTTGCGCAAGTGCGTGCACTGTGGCTTTTGCACGGCGACCTGTCCCACTTACCAAACGCTGGGCGATGAACTGGACGGCCCGCGTGGGCGTATCTACCTCATCAAACAAGTACTGGAGGGCCAGACGCCCACCCGTGCGACGCAGGAGCATTTGGATCGTTGCTTGACCTGCCGCAACTGCGAAAGCACCTGTCCCAGCGGTGTGCAGTATGGGCATTTGGTCGACATCGGTCGAAAGCTCGTAGAAGAGCAAGTCGAGCGACCATGGAAAGAGCGGCTCACCCGCTGGGCGCTCAAAGAAGGGTTGACGTCACGTTGGATGGGACCAGCTATGCGCACAGGGCAGATGGTGCGCGGTTTGCTGCCTGCTTCCGTGAAAGCCAAAGTGCCGCAGTGGCGCGACCCTGGGGTGTGGCCACAGCGCGAGCATGCGCGCAAAGTCTTGGTGCATACCGGCTGCGTGCAGCCGTCGATGTCGCCCAATATCAATGCTGCTACCGCACGGGTGCTGGATGCTATCGGCATCCAGAGTGTGCGTGTGGCCGCGGGCGAATGTTGCGGGGCCATCAAACACCATCTGAACGATCACGAGGGGGCGCTAGCGCAAATTCGCACAGCGATCGATGCGTGGTGGTCACTGGTGGAAACCGGGCAGGTTGAATCCATTGTCAGCAATGCTTCGGGCTGCGGCGCCATGCTCAAGGACTGGGACTATCTGTTGCGCAATGACCCCCAATATGCCAGCAAGGCCGCAAGGATCAGTGCGTTGACCAAGGACCTGAGCGAGCTGCTGCCCCAGTTCCTGCCTGAGATCGCGCAGCAGTTGCAGGGGCGCGTACGCATTGGCCAGCAACCCATGGCCTATCACCCACCGTGCACATTGCAGCACGCGCAAAAACTCAAAGGTGTGGTGGAGCAGCATTTGCAACAGTTGGGCTTTGCGCTGCAGACCTCGCGCACCGAGTCGCATTTGTGCTGCGGATCAGCGGGTACCTATTCCGTGCTGCAGCCCGAGATGGCCCAGACACTGCGTGACCGCAAGCTGCAGGCGCTACAGGACAATGGTGTGCAGCCTGCCGTGATTTTGTCAGCCAATATTGGTTGCATCACGCACTTACAAAGTGGCACCGAAATTCCGGTGCGGCACTGGATTGAGTTGATTGATGAGGCCTTGCGCCAGCCTGTACAGGCTTAGCCGCCAAGCAGGATCGAGCCGGTGGTGCGCAAGCACCGCATATTGCTGGCATCATCGAGGGTTTAGTTTTCTCGTACTGGCCTGAAGCCCATGACCGAATCCGTGACTACCAACGATTCCCACGCAACGCCATCTACCGCTGCCGCTGCAGATCGTCGCCCCCAGCGTCGCGGTGCGCGTGCGGGGCACAATGCCGCCGAAC
>JBJEZV010000168.1:1856-3090 GCA_051887595.1 Comamonas sp. | reverse complement strand
ATGGCCTCAGGCTTAAGCCGTGAGGCTTACGCAGAGCGTGTGCAGGTGCGTGATGAGAACACGCAAACCTTGCTGGATGCTGCGCTGGCAGATGTTGCCGAGCAAGACGCGAAGGCGGAAGCCGTGCAGCGTGCTTTCCAGGCCAGTGGCGCGGAGAGTACGGAAGCCTTCGCAGACATGTATGGCATGAACCCCCATGCTGTGAAGCGTCAGTTGCAGCGTGCCCAGCAGCTGCAACAGCAGCGCGAAGCGGCGGCGCAATAACGCCCTCAGCCCTTAGCGTGCGTCGCGCAGGGCTTGTTCAATCGCAGGCACCAGCGCCTTCGGCGCTGCGTTTAGCGCGGTTTGCTTTGCAACACTGCCAGTAAAGCGCCCGTGACAATCAAAGCGCCCCCCAGGAGCATGCGCGGCGTGAGCTCAGTGGCACCCAGTAACCAGGCCGAACCACTGGCAAAGAGCACTTCGGAGAGCATGATCAAAGAAGTGGTGCTGGTCGGCACGCGCGCGGCGCCATATTGCAAGGCCCAAGAGCCAATCCCCACCAGCACGGCCATGCCCAGCAAGCACGCCACCCACACGAAGTCGGGAGCGGGAATGGGGGCAAAGAACTGCGTGAATGTGCCCACGCTGGCAGTCAGCAGGCCCACACTCATGCAACCGATAAACATGGCCAGCACACGAGACATGCTGGGGCTGTGAAAGCTGCGGCGCAAAATGACATTGGTGCAGGCAAAGCAAAAACCACCAAACAGCGCCAGATACTCAGGCAGGCCCACGCCCGCTGTCAGCGTGTTCCATTGACTGCCTGCTGGGACGATCACCAGTGCCATGCCGGTGAAGGCCAGAACCAGGCGCAGCAAACCCGCTGCGCTGGGCCGTTCGCCCAAAAAGCGCCAAGCCAGCAGCACAGTCCATGCAGGCATCAGATAAAACAGCAAGATCACACGCACCACATCGCCGGTGGAAGCCGCCATGTTGAAAGCCACGTTGGTCAATCCTGACGACAGCGCCAGCAGCCACAGCACAGGGTGTGCCACAAAGCCGCTCCAGCTACCACGTGCCAGCACCACGGTGCCGATGGTCAACATCCCATAGATCATGCTCGTGGCCCAGGGCGCTGCCAAGCCGTGGGCGTGCATGGTCTGAAAGGGCCACCAGGCCAGCCCCCAGACCATGGCGTTAAACAGCAAAGACAGGTAGGGCAGAGGGTGACGCATGACAAAAAATCGGCGCA
>JBJEZV010000168.1:0-1756 GCA_051887595.1 Comamonas sp. | reverse complement strand
GAGCGCCCGGCGCCCATCAAGTTGTGGCCACGGTGCTGCAGCAAGGCGTTCATGGGCACCACCAAATAGCCTCCAAGCGCACCCAGCACAATCAAAAACGGCACAGCGACCCACAAATCGCGAATAAAGATCATGCAGATCACCAGCAAGCCCATGGCAATGCCCATGGGGATCACGCGCGTGGCATGCTGCAGCCGCATGCGCATCGAAGCCACCACAGCGCCCACCGCAGTACCAATGGCCACCACACCTACCAGGGCAGAAGCTTGTGTGGTGCCGTAGCCAAGCGCCACCGCTGCCCAAGCCAGCACGATGTAGCGCAGATTGCCGGACACCCCCCAAAACAAAGTGGTGGTGGACAGCGAAATCTGCCCCAGCTTGTCACGCCACAGGCGTCGGTTGCAATCCCAAAAATCGGGCAACAGCGCCAGAGCATTGGCGGTGATGCTGGTCTGGGCATCTTGGCGCAGTGGCACCAACGGCGCCGTGGTGCGCGGAATGCGTAAATTGAACAAAGCTGCCAAGGCGTAGACAAAAATCAGCACGCCAATCGCTGCTTCGGCAGGATTGTCGACCCCGGGAATTTGCAAGGAAAGCAGCGCTGAGGAAATGGTCGGCCCCACTAATTGGCCGCCCAGCAGCACGCCCAAGATGATGGAGGTGATGGTCAAGCCTTCAATCCAGCCATTGGCTTTGACCAGTTGGGAAGGCGGCAGCAACTCGGTCAGGATGCCGTACTTGGCGGGCGAATACGCTGCAGCGCCCAGGCCCACCACGGCATAGGCAAGCAAAGGGTGGTGGCCAAAGAGCATCAGCAAGCAGCCGGCCACCTTGATGGCATTACTGATGAACATCACCCGCCCTTTGGGCAGTGCATCGGCAAAAGCGCCCACAAAAGGGGCAAGCACCACGTAAAACAGCGCAAACATGGGAACCAGGGCAGCACTTTGCCACTCTGGAGCTCCGCCCGTGCGCAGCAGTTCGACGGCTGCGACAAACAAGGCGTTATCGGCCAGCGAGCTGAAAAACTGCGCTGACATGATGGTGTAGAAACCGCGCTTCATGAAATGCTATGCGCGCACCTGCCCTGAGGGGCAAGCACACGGAAATGGTTGTCCCGTTGGCAAATGAGTGGCGGTTATATCACGCACGCTTTGAACACTAGTGCCAGAATGGCCGGTGTTTGCTCTCGATTGTTAGTTGCCATGCCGCGCCCCATTCTTGCCACCATCCACCCTCAAGCGATCCGTCACAACCTGGAGCAAGTGCGCCAAGCCGCCCCGGATGCCAAATTAATGAGCATGGTCAAGGCCAATGCCTATGGGCATGGACTGGAGAACGCTTTTCAGGGCCTGCGCGCCACCGATGGCTTTGCTGTACTGGAAATTGCCGAAGCCCAGCGCCTGCGCGCGCTGGACTGGCGCGGCCCGATCTTGCTGATTGAAGGCGTGTTTGATGCGCGCGATCTGGAGATGTGCTCGCGCCTGGGCCTGTGGCACACGGTGCACTGTGACCAGCAAATCAATTGGCTGGCCGCGCACAAAACCCAGGTGCCGCACCGTGTGTTTTTGAAAATGAACAGCGGCATGAACCGCTTGGGCTTTACGCCCGAGCGCTATCGCTCCGCCTATGCGCGGCTCAATGCTTTGCCGCAAGTGGAAGAAATCTCTTTCATCACCCACTTCAGCGATGCCGATGGCCCACGCGGCACCGCCCACCAGCAACAGGTGTTTGAGGCGGCCACGCGCGATCTGTC
>JBJEZV010000167.1:0-10469 GCA_051887595.1 Comamonas sp. | reverse complement strand
GGCGCTCGTCGTTGGCGCGTGCCAAGGGCGAGATCTCGGTGGGGTGCTCCATGATAAATGTGGGGTTCCACAGCTTTTCTTCCACTACTTCTTCAAAGTACAGCACCTGCAGGCCTGCCAGGGTACGGGTGGACAGCTTGTCCTTTTCCTCGTTCATGCCCAGCTTCTTCAGGGCATTGATCAGCCAGTCGCGGTTGGTGACGTTGTCACCTGCTTCGGTGTACTTGACGATGGCTTCAGGGATGGTCAGGCGCTCGAAAGGCTTGGCCAGATCCACAGGCTTGCCACCGTAGGTGCACTCCAGTGTGCCCACGGCCTTCATTGCGGCGTCGCGAATCAGCTGCTCGGTGTAGTTCATCAGGTCCTGGTAGTCCCAGTACGTGGCGTAGAACTCCATCATGGTGAACTCGGGGTTGTGACGCACCGAGACACCTTCGTTGCGGAAGTTGCGGTTGATTTCGAACACGCGCTCAAAGCCGCCGACGATCAGGCGCTTCAAGTACAACTCTGGCGCAATGCGCAGGTACATCTCTTGGTCCAGCGCATTGTGGTGGGTGATGAAAGGCTTGGCGTTCGCACCACCGGGGATGGGGTGCAGCATGGGCGTTTCCACTTCCAGGAAGCCGTGGGCCACCATGAAGTCGCGGATACCAGCGACAGCCTTGGAGCGTGCCACGAAGCGCTTGCGGGCGTCTTCGTTCATCATCAAATCGACGTAGCGCTGGCGAATCTTTTGCTCAGGGTCAGCCATGCCGTGGAACTTGTCGGGCATGGGGCGCAGGCTCTTGGTGAGCAGGCGAATCTTGGTGGCCTTGATCGACAGCTCGCCGGTCTTGGTCTTCATCAGCGTGCCTTCAACGGCAATGATGTCGCCCAAGTCCCACTTCTTGAAGTCAGCGTAAACGTCTTCGCCCACAGCGTCGCGGGTCACATAGGCCTGGATGCGGCCGGTAGCGTCTTGCACGGTGGCAAAGCTGGCCTTGCCCATGACGCGCTTGAGCATCATGCGGCCACCAATGGAAACAGAAATGGCTTCGCTTTCCAGAGCTTCAGGCTCCAGATCACCGTGGGCATCGATCAAATGCTCGGCGCGGTCGGCGGGCTTGAAGTCGTTAGGGAAAGCGGCTGTACCTGCGGCCTTGGCGGCTTCGCGCAAAGCTTTGAGTTTTTCGCGGCGCTCAGCGATCAGTTTGTTCTCGTCTTGGGGTGCGACCTGTTCAGGCGCCGAAGTATTTTGATGTTCAGACATGGATGAGCGCAGCGCAAAAGGCTGGTAAGACTTGCCAAAACCGGAGATTTTAGTTTTTTTGCGCGCCTCCCGTGGCATGCACGGGCAATCCGGCGCCGATCACGCCATGAACGAGCGGTGATGAGGCAGGTCTTAGTGAAATCAACGCTGTTTTGATGCGTAAAGCATAGCTGCATGCCATGGTACACAGCCACTTTCCAATATAAAACTATCGGAAAACGTTGATGAACAAAGGCTAGAAGCTATGTTTTTGGCTTCAGGGAACAATGCCTGCGCCTTCCAGCGCGTCAGCTACCAGTTCCAGACGTACCAGTGGGCTTTCAACGGCCAGCAAGCTCAGCTGTGTGGCCTGGCTCATGGGCAGCAACTCACACCAGCGATTAGCCACCCAGCCACAGTCCTCAAAATGGCTGGCCGTAATAGGCTCCCACTGTGGTTGCGGCATCTTGTGCAGCACTTGGCGCAGCGCTGTGGCGGCTTGTTGCAGGTCCTGGGGCACGGCGACCGTGGTGTCTGGGGCGATGAGCTCCACATCGGCCATCCACAGCCCGCGCGGCAGTTTGCGCGCATCGGTGACGCGAAAGCGCTCTTTACCCAGGCACTGAATCAGCTCAACCCCGCTGCTCAAGGTTTGCACCCCGTTGATTTGGGCCAAGGTGCCAATTGGGTGGAAACTCTCCAGTCCGTTGTCAGCCTGCTGGACTTCTTCGCCTTTGAGCAAGGTCACCACGCCAAACGGCTTGCCCTCTTTGCGGCAGCTGCGCACCATGTCGCGGTAGCGAGCCTCAAACACCCGCAACGGCAACAGCCCTCCGGGGTAGAAGACGGTGTGCAGCGGAAAAAGCGGCAAAGAAGCAAGTGTCAGCAGGGTGGTCATGGTCAGAATCACCTATTGGCTGGCTATGATGGCTTGCCACTCCCAAACCTAGGCGTAGGCAGATGCCGCACGGCCCTGCATGCAGCCTGTTTACTTACGCGTAGTTCTTCACCTTAGCCACTCATGATCGTTGAAATTCTTCAATTTTTGCTCGAGGTGGTCAGCGGCTTGATCGCCGGTGCCTGCCTTTTGCGCCTGTACATGCAGGCCCAGCGCATTTCCTTCCACAACCCTATTGGCCAGCTGGTATTTGCCTTGTCCGATTGGATCGTGATGCCGCTGCGCAAGGTGGTGCCTAACCGTGGCACATACGACATGTCGTGCCTGCTGGCCGCTGTGCTGATCGTGCTGGTGCAGTACTTCTTGCTCTTGCTGCTGCGCGACGCCGTGGGCAGTCTGTTTTTGCTCCCGGTGCTGGCGCTGTTTGGTCTGCTGCGCATGGTGCTGACCGGGCTGATGGGCATTTTGATCGTCTATGCCATCTTGACTTGGGTGCAACCACAGTCACCCATCGCCGCGATCTTGGCGCGCCTGAGTGAGCCGGTGCTGCGTCCCTTCCGCCGTTTTGTGCCGCAGGTGGGTGGTGTAGATCTGTCCGCGCTGGTGGCCATCATCGTGCTGCAGGTGCTGTCCATGGTGCTGGGGCATGTGCAACTCAGCGCCCTCATGGGTGTGACAGCTGCAATGCTCTGATCTGTGCAACGAAACAAAAAAAGCTCCCTCGGGAGCTTTTTTTGGATGGCTGAGGCCCAGCTTAGTCTTGCACCACAGCGTCGGCGGGCAGACGTTGCAGCATGGCCAAGGTCGACGCCACAGTGGCACGCAGCTCGCGGCGGTCTACGATCATGTCCACGGCGCCCTTTTCCTTGAGGAACTCAGAGCGCTGGAAGCCTTCCGGCAGTTTCACGCGCACCGTGGTCTCAATCACGCGGGGACCGGCAAAGCCAATCAGCGCCTTGGGTTCGGCCATCACGATGTCGCCCATAAAGGCAAAACCGGCAGACACACCACCCATGGTGGGATCGGTCAGCACGGAGATGTAAGGCAAGCCCTTTTTGGCCAAGCGGGTGAGCGCGGCATTGGTCTTGGCCATTTGCATCAGCGACAGCAGACCTTCTTGCATGCGCGCGCCGCCGGTGGCGGTAAAGCACAGGAAAGGCACTTTTTGCTCGATGGCCGTTTCCACGCCACGCACAAAGCGCTCGCCGACCACAGAGCCCATGGAGCCGCCCATGAAATCAAATTCAAAGCATGCAGCCACCAGCTCAATGCCTTGCACGGTGCCGCCCATGACGACCAGTGCATCAGTTTCGCCTGTGTTTTCCAACGCTTCTTTGAGGCGCTGGGGGTACTTGCGGCTGTCTTGGAACTTCAGCGGGTCAACTGGAATGACTTCCTGGCCAATTTCATAGCGGCCTTCGGCATCCAGGAAATGGTTCAGGCGCGCACGCGCACCAATGCGGTGGTGGTGACCGCAGGTAGGGCATACGTTCTGGTTGCCTTCCAGATCGGTCTTGTAGAGCACCGATTCGCAGCTGGGGCACTTGACCCACAAGCCCTCAGGGATCTGCTGGGTGCGATCCTTGGGTTCGGTTTGCTGAATTTTTGCGGGCAAGAGTTTTTCAAGCCAGGACATAAGGTTTCCTCTTCAAGGCGATCGGGCTGACGGCAGCCCGGGCTCGCATTATGCGTCCATCGCTTTGCGCACGCCGCGCAAGAAATCGATGGTCAGCGGAACAATCTTTTCGTGGGGTTGATCTTCCAGCAACTGGATGATCTTGCTGCCAATGATGGCAGCGTCGGCGATCTGGGTCACCGCGTGGGCAGTCTGCCCATCGCGAATACCAAAGCCCACGCCCACGGGAATGGAGACATGCTTTTTGATGCGCGGCAGCATTTGCGCCACGGCATCCAGATCCAGCGCATTAGAGCCCGTCACGCCCTTGAGCGAGACGTAGTAGACATAGCCGCTGGCCACCTGGGCCACCTGGGCGATGCGCTCGTCCGTGCTGGTGGGGGCCAGCAGGAAGATCTGGTCCATGTCTTTGGCGCGCAGTTTGGCGGCAAATTCTTGGCTTTCTTCGGGTGGGTAGTCCACCACCAAAATGCCGTCCACACCGGCCTCTGCCGCGTGCTCGACAAAGCTGTCAGCGCCATGCACTTGGTCATAGCGCTCCACCGGATTGGCGTAACCCATGAGCACCACGGGCGTGGTCTGGTTCTTCTGGCGGAACTCACGCACATAGCCAAGCACGTGCTTCAGGCCCACGCCATTGGCAATGGCGCGATCACCGGCTTTTTGAATCACCGGGCCGTCGGCCATGGGGTCCGAAAATGGCACGCCCAGCTCAATGATGTCGGCGCCAGCTTCGACCATGCCGTGCATCAGCGACGGTGTGATCGCCGCAAACGGAAAACCAGCGGTCACAAAGGGAATCAGTGCCTTGCGGCCTTCTTCGTTCAATTTTTCAAATGTGGCGGCGATGCGGCTCATGCAGCAGGCCCTCCCTTGACAGTCAGACCGCGCATGCTGGGGCGGTCGTAAAAATCGGCACCTGACAAATCAGCCACTGTGCCAATGTCTTTATCGCCACGGCCCGACAGGTTCACCAAGATGGCTTGCTCGGGCTTCATGGTCTTGGCCAATTGCATGGCATAGGCCACGGCATGGCTCGATTCCAGCGCCGGAATAATGCCTTCAACGCGGCACAGGTAATGGAAGGCTTCGAGCGCTTCTTTGTCTGTAATGCCCACGTACTGCGCGCGGCCCAGCTCTTGCAGCCAAGCGTGTTCAGGGCCTACGCCGGGATAGTCCAAGCCAGCACTGATCGAGTGCGTCTCTTGAATCTGGCCGTGGTCATCTTGCATGATGAAGGTGCGGTTGCCGTGCAGCACGCCCGAGCTGCCCTTTTGCAGCGAGGCGGCATGCTTGTCGGTGTCCAAGCCTTCACCCGCCGCTTCCACGCCGATCAAGCGCGTGTTTTCAAACGGGATGTAGGGGTAGAAGATGCCCATGGCATTGGAACCGCCGCCCACGCAGGCCACGACGGCATCGGGCTGCTCGTTGGCCATCTTCAATTCCTTGAAGATTTCCGGCATCTGCGTCAGGCACTCTTCACCAATCACGCTTTGGAAGTCGCGCACCATAGCAGGGTAGGGCGCGGGGCCAGCCACCGTACCAATGATGTAGAAGGTGTTGTCCACATTGGCCACCCAGTCACGCATGGCTTCATTGAGCGCGTCCTTGAGCGTTTTGGAGCCAGATTCGACAGGAATTACCGTCGCGCCCAGTAGCTTCATGCGGTAGACATTGGGGCTTTGGCGCTTGACGTCTTCAGCGCCCATATAAATCACGCACTCCAGACCATAGCGCGCGCAGATGGTGGCCGTTGCCACACCATGCTGGCCAGCGCCAGTCTCCGCAATGATGCGCTGTTTGCCCATGCGCTTGGCCAGCATCGCCTGGCCAATCACGTTGTTGATCTTGTGCGCGCCCGTGTGGTTGAGGTCTTCGCGCTTGAGATAAATCTGTGCGCCGCCCATTTCTTGGGACATGCGGGCCGCGTGGTAGACCGGCGAGGGACGGCCCACAAAATGGGCCAGCTCGGAGCGGAATTCAGCCACGAATTCCGGGTCGTTCTGGTACTTGGCGTAAGCCGCACGCAACTCGTTGAGCGCGTGGGTCAGCGTCTCGCTGGCAAAGCTGCCGCCATACGGGCCAAAGTGGCCGTTCTCATCGGGGTAGGAATAGTCGAACATCAGGATTAGTGGGCAATTTGGTCGTCGGCTGCACGCACAGCAGCCACGAAACGTTGAATCTTTTCAGCATCCTTGATGCCCTTGAGCGGTGTGCCTTCAGGGCTGGTGGCTTCCACACCGGAGCTGACATCAACTGCCAAGGTCCGGCAGCGGGGTCGCACTTGGCAAATGCCATCGGTCACGTTTGCAGGCGTAAGTCCACCAGACAAAACGAGGTGAGCGTTGACGCTTGTTGGAAGGAGTGACCAATTAAATGTTTTGCCTGCGCCACCGTAGCCGTCCACATGGGCGTCTAACAAAATAGCCTGGGCCTGAGAGTATTGATCAGCGTATTTTACGAGGTCAAAGCCTTGTGCAGCTGCTCCAAGGGGAATGCGTGCGGCACGCAGGTAGCGGTGGCGCCCGTGCTGCGACAGTTGCTCGCAGGTGTCTGGTGTTTCATCGCCATGAAACTGCAGCAAGGCATGCGGCAAAAGCTGTGTGGCCTGTGCCACTTCTTGTGCACAGGCATTTACAAAGAGCAGCACCGGCGTGACGAAGGGCGGCAAGCGCTGCGCCAGTTCGGCTGCGCGCTCCACGCTCACAGCGCGCGGGCTGGGGGCGTACAGCACAAAACCCAAGGCATCCACACCGGCGGCCACGGCAGCATCCACATCACATTCACGGGTCAATCCGCAGACTTTGATACGGGTTCGGGCGGCAGTTAAGCCAGAAGGTGCTTGCATACGGACATTCACAGCAAAAGATCAGGGCAGCCAGTCAAACGCAGGCACGCGGTCAGGCAGCTGCCACTGGGGATCGTACACAGGCCCCATGAAGTACAGGCCATGGGGCGAGAAAGTCGGCGCAGCGGCATCGCGTGAGCGTGCATCCAGCACCTGTTGCAACCATTGGGGCGGGTGCGATCCCTGGCCGATATAGACCAAGCAACCCATGATGTTGCGGATCATGTGGTGCAAAAACGCATTGCCCTCGAACTCAAAGCGCCAGTAGCAGCACTCCATGTCTCGGTGGTTGGCAGCCATCATCGTGCGGCGCGTGATGTCGATGCGGTGCAACGTCTTGACCGGTGTAAGCGCTTGGCAGGCGGCTGCGCGAAACGAGCTGAAGTCATGCTCGCCCAGTAAATAGGACGCTGCTTCACGCATGGCCGATTCGTTCAAGGGATTGAACACCCAGCCCACACGACCCGCTTCTACACTCGGCCGCACGGGTGACTGCAACAACACATAGGCATAGCGGCGCGAGGTGGCGCAGGCACGGCTGTGAAAGGCATCGGGCACCACGCGTGCCCATTGCACCGCAATATCGGGGGGCAAAAAGGTGTTGGTGCCACGTACCCACGAGTTTTCAGGACGCTGCAGCTCGGTGTCAAAGTGCACTACTTGCATGAGTCCGTGGACGCCCGCGTCAGTGCGGCCTGCGCACAAAGTAGAGACTTTCTGCGTAGTAAAGCGGCCCAGGGCCGCTTCGAGTTTGTCTTGAACGGTGTGGCCATCAGGCTGGCTTTGCCAGCCGTTATAGGCTTGTCCGTTGTAGCTAACGCCTAAAGCGACGCGCATGGCTGCTCCTGGGCGTGTGGCACGGCCACGTCAATCGAAAAAAGTTGCATCAATCAAGCTTGGACAGCAAGTCCTGGGCGCGTTGCTTGATCTCGCCACTGGCCTCGGCCAGCACCTCTTCAATCAGCGCACGCGCGCCTTCACTGTCTCCAATGGAGTTAAATTCCTGCGCCAGATCCAGCTTGGTGGCCAGTGGATCGGCAGCAGCAGCCACAGGCTGCGCAGAAGCTGCAGGCGCTGCATCGGGGCCGAGGTCCAGATCCAGCGAGCCCAGGTCAACCTCGGGCGCGGCGGGCTCAGCAGGGGTTGCTGCGGCTTCGTCGACCAAGTCTTCTTCGGGCTCTACATCAGCATCAACCTCAGACGCTTCAGATGTCGCAGCTGGTGTGGCATCTGCAGCAGGCACTTCAAAGCCTGCAATATCCAGGTCCAAGCTGCTGGGGACCTCTGTCTCAGTCGATGCCTCTTGGGGCGCAGCAGACGCGGTGGCCATGCTGTCGAGCAAGGCGTCGATATCCGGGCCGTTATCGTCTGGTTTGTCTGTATCGGTGGCAGCAGTCTGTGCGTTGTCCGCAGAAACATCCGATGGAGCGGCTGCGGCAGCCACCCTGCCTGCTGCTGCAGCCATACCACCGGCAGCACCCAGCGGTGCCGCATCCACTGGCGCCGTGCGCATGGCGCTGAAGTACGGATGGTCAGGCTGCAATGCCAAGCCCATATCCAGCACACGTTCCCATGCTGGACCTTGGCCCTGGCTGATGTCATGGATGGCGCGAGCTGCTTGTTCCAGTGCGTCGACATCTTGGCGCTTGACATAGATCTCAGCCAGCTTGAGGTGGATGTCCAGATTCTTTGGCTGTTGGCCCAACGCTTTTTCCAGCACCGCTTCGGCTTGCACATCGCGGCCAAAGGCCATCAGATCATCGGCTTCTTCCAATGGATCTGAGGCATTCAATGTCACTGGGGCAATCGCTTCGCCATCCGTCCCAGCGGATGCTGCAGCCTGATTCTGGGCAAGCAATGCCTCGGCAAAGACGGGGTCATCGGTTGCAGGCACACCACCATCTGCCGTGCCATCGGCGGACTTGCGACGTTTCCAGATGCTGTGGCCAATAACGGCCAAAATCAGTGCCAGCAAGCCACCACCCACGGGCAGCCAGGGGCTGGATTTTGTGTCTTCTGATGTTGCAGGGCGAGCGCTGGCTTCAGGGGCTGCTGCCTCGCTGGCAGGCGCGGTTTCGCTAGGTTGTACAGCTGCGGCAGGTGCCTCAGGGCCGGAAGCTGTATCCGCGTTAGATGCCTCGGCTGAGGCTTCTGCAGGGGCCGTTGCCGTTCCGTCAGCACTGGGGCTGGCAGGCGCATCGGTTGTGGCCGGGGCAGTCACAGGAGCAGCGCTGGTGGCCGCACCATCCACAGCGCTGAGGGTGCTGCTGGCAACGGCGATGCCACTGGCAGTGTCTGCTGGGTTGGCAGCAGGCGCTGGGGAAGCTGGGGTTGTGGCGTCATCGCTTGCGGAAACAGCGGCGGGAGTTTCGCTGGCCGACGTGCTAGGTGAACTTTGGGCCAGCTCGTTGAGTTCGGCCAGATTGCGCTGCAGCTCGCTCAAGCGGCTGTCTTGGTCTTGTGCTTGTTTTTCGGCTGCCAACGCAGCTTCCGCTGCTGCGCTTTGCATGGCGCCCTTGGACAGGGTCAGCTTATCGGGGCTGGCAGGTGCTGCCTGGGTTTCTTGCACTTGGGCTTGCACTTGACCTTGGGCGCTGCGGCCTGCGGCCTGCACCTGTGCGCGAGGGGCTTTGCTGGCCAAGCTGCGGCGGTAGGCATTGAAGTTGCGGCTTTGAGCAGCCACCATCTGGCGCGCTTCGGTGCGCGAGGTCGCCAAGGCGTCTTCGCGGCTGGGCATCTTCAGCACAGCGCCAGCACGCAACCGATTGACGTTGCCATTCACAAAAGCTTGTGGGTTGCTTTGCAGCATGGCAATGAGCATCTGGTCCAGCGAAACTCCGGCGGGCAGACGCGACAGTGCAATGCGTCCGGCGGTGTCACCGCTGCGCACGCGCACATCACCAGCCGCGGTCGTTGCAGCTGGGCGGCTGGCGGCGGTTGCACCGTCCGAACGATAGGTGCGGCCCGTGGCCGCAGCAGGCGCTGGTGCAATACGGGGACGGTTGATAGAAGGGGTGGCAGGTGCTGCAGCGCTGTCGGGCTTGGCTTGCGGTGCATTGAGCAGCAGTGAATAGCTGCGTACCAGGTGGCCTGCATTCCATTGCGTCTCCAGCAAGAAGTCCACAAAGGGTTGCTGAATGGGCGTATTGCTGCTCAGGCGCAGCACCGCCGTGCCATCGGCATTGCGGTGCAGTTCGACCTGGATGGCTTGGGCCGCTTCACTGTAATCCACGCCTTGGGCGCGGAACGTATCAGGTGACGCAATCTGCGCCACCAGGCTGTTCATTTCTTCGGGTGTGATCTGCGGAATGTCGATTTCCGCACGCAAGTTTTCACCGAGACCCGACTGCACCTGGATGCGGCCCAGCGTCAGGGCTGCGGCATCCGGCGATGCCAGTGCAACTGAAACGAAGGCAGCGGCGGCCAGGGCTGAGAGTTTCCAACGGTGCATGTTTGCGATCACGTTCAATGTGTGCTCCGCTGTGACAGCGGTAATTGTGGGAATGACAGGCCACCCGTTGCAGATGCAGCCGTGGCGACGAAAACCTTAGCAGCAATGCCTAGGGGTGACAAGTTGGGTACGGGCAAGGCGCAGCCTGCGCAGGCAAGGCCTGAGCGTCAAGGCGTGATTATGACCAAGCTGCTTGCGCTGCATCCGCTGCGAAGCGCCTCATCCTGCGATTCACATCAGAAATACGGTACGAATGTGGCATCTGCACATCCTTGTGCCACATGCAAGATGCAAAAAAGGAAGCCGAAGCTTCCTTTTTGGATCTGTCGCAATCGAGCGAAAGGCCTGATTACTTGGCCAGCAAGATGCGCAGCATGCGGCGCAGTGGCTCCGCAGCGCCCCACAGCA
>JBJEZV010000166.1:4689-10766 GCA_051887595.1 Comamonas sp. | reverse complement strand
TACATAGGCATGCAGCTATAGCTTGTTGAGCATTCCCAAGCATCTGTCTGGCTGCATGGCCAAGCGCAAGTGGGCAGAATGCACAGACCATGCTGAGCTACTCCGACATCCAAGCTGCCGCTACGCGCTTGCGCGACCATGTGTTGCGTACGCCCTGTGTAGCGTCCCAGACCCTGTCCGACATCGTCGGTGCGCAGGTGTTTTTGAAGTTTGAAAACCTGCAGTTCACGGCCTCCTTCAAAGAGCGTGGCGCTTGCAACCGATTGCAGCTGCTCAGCGCCGAAGAACGCGCGCGCGGCGTTATCGCCATGAGTGCGGGCAACCATGCCCAGGGCGTGGCCTACCACGCACAGCGCATGGGCATCCGCGCGGTCATCGTCATGCCGCGTTTCACGCCGGGCGTGAAGGTCGAGCGCACACGCGGCTTTGGCGCTGAAGTGGTGCTGCATGGAGACACGCTGGAAGCAGCCCGCCAACATGCTTATGACTTGGCCCAGCAGCACAACCTCACGTTTGTGCACCCGTTCGACGATGCTGCGGTGGCTGCAGGCCAAGGCACACTGGCGCTGGAGATGCTGGCCGATGTGCCCGACTTGGACACACTGGTCATGGGCATTGGCGGTGGCGGCTTGATTGCGGGCGTGGCCACGGCGGCCAAGACGCTGCAGCCCGGCATCCGCGTGGTGGGCGTGCAGACCGAGCGCTTTCCGTCCATGCACAACGCCATCAAGGGCACGCAGCTGCCCATGGGCAGTGCGACCATTGCCGAAGGCATTGCGGTCGCCACCGCTGGCACTTTTACGCAGACCGTGGTGCGCGAGTACGTGGACGATATTGTGCTGGTCGACGAGGGCGATATTGAGCAGGCCGTGCTCATGCTGCTGGAGATTGAAAAGACGCTGGTCGAAGGCGCGGGCGCTGCCGGGCTGGCGGCTTTGCTGCGCCACCGCGAGCAGTTTCAGGGCCAGAAAGTGGGGGTGGTGTTGTCGGGTGGCAATATTGACCCCATGCTACTGGCGTCTATCATCGAACGCGGCATGGCCCGCTCTGGGCGGCTGGCACGCATTCGGGTCAGCGCCCGCGATGTGCCCGGCGTGCTCGCCAAAATCACCACCACCGTGGCCGAGGCTGGGGCCAACATTGAAGAGGTGCACCACCAGCGTGCCTTCACCATGCTTGCGGCCCAGAATGTCGAGATCGACTTTGTGCTGCAAACGCGCAACACCGCCCACATCGAACAAGTGTTGCAGGCGCTGCAGCAAGCAGGCATGCAAGCCCACCGCATCTAGGGTTCGCCCGGTTGGTGCGTGCGGGCGGCTACCTAGAATGCTGGGCATGGCTGCGCGATAGCGCAGCGTTTGCATTCGAACCGTCTTCAGGAGAGCCTGCGCATGAACGAGCACCATGATTCCGTCACACCGCCGCCGGTTGAGGACGCGGTTGAGGCCGTCGTCCCATTGATTCCCGTGGTGATCCCCATGGTGGGCGCGGCCATGATGTTTTTGCTGGCCTTTATTGCGGTCTACATGGCCTGATTGGCCGCCAGCCCACCAAGGGCCCCAAAAAAACAAAAAGCCAACTGCTGTGCAGTTGGCTTTTTTGCATGGCGCAAGCGCCAGAAGATTTAGCGCGCTGCGTGATCAAGCACGCATATCGCCCGTCTCCATGAACCGCTGGTGCCAGCTCAGTGCTTCACCTAGGATGTGGGGCGTGTGCTGCGCGCCTTGGCTGCGTGCGCGGTCAAAGTAGTCTTGCAGCAGGGGGCGGTAGTCGGGGTGGGCACACTTGTCGATGATGACCTGTGCACGCTGCTTGGGGCTCAATCCACGCAGGTCGGCCAGACCTTGTTCGGTGACGATGATTTGCGTGTCGTGCTCGGTGTGGTCCACGTGCGAGCACATGGGCACGATGCAGCTGATCTTGCCGTCCTTGGCCACCGAAGGCGTTACAAAGAACGACAGATAGCCATTGCGTGCAAAGTCGCCCGAGCCGCCAATGCCATTCATCATGCCCGTGCCCATGACGTGGGTGGAGTTGATGTTGCCGTAGATGTCGGCCTCGATCATCGAGTTCATGGCGATGATGCCCAGGCGGCGCACCAGTTCGGGGTGGTTGGAGATCTCCTGCGGACGCAAGATGATGCGCTCGCGGTAAAAGTCGATGTTGTCCTCAAAGTCCTTGAAGGCGCTGCTGGACAGCGAAATCGATGTGGCCGAAGCCTTGGTCATCTTGCCCGCGCGCAGCAAATCCAGCATGCCGTCTTGCAGCACTTCGGTAAAGCCCAGCAAGTTCTCAAACGGACCTGTCAGCAAGCCTGCCAGCACGGCATTGGCCACATTGCCCACGCCCGACTGAATGGGCAGCATTTCCTTGGGCAGGCGGCCCATCTTCATCTCGTGCGAGAGGAAGTCGATGATGGACGCCGCAATGGTGTTGGAGTTCGCATCGGGCGCGGCAAACACGTTGTCGCGGTCGCCCTTGTGGGTCTCCACGATGGCAATCACCTTGTTGGGATCGACCTTGAGGTACTGCTCACCAATACGGTCGTCGGCATGCGTCATGTTGATGGGCATGCGGCGTGGCGGAATGGCAGTGCCGTAGTAGATGTCGTGCATGCCTTCCATCTTGGAAGGGAACTTGGTGTTGACTTCCAAAATGACCTTGTCGGCAATTTCCAGCCAGGTCTTGTTGTTGCCCACAGCCGTCGAAGGAATCAGCAGACCATCGGCGGTCACGCCCAGCACTTCCACCACGGCCACATCCATGTGGCCTAAAAAGCCAAACCAGGCATGCTGGGCGACGTGCGAGAGGTGCATGTCGATGAAGTCGATCTCACCGGCATTGATGGCCTTACGTGCGGTCGGGTCGGTGTTGAACGGCAGACGCTGGCCCAGCGCACCAGCTTCGGCCATCACGCCGTCGCACTCGGCGGCTGTGGAAGCGCCGGTCCAGACATTGATCTTGTAAGGCTTGCCTTGGGCATGCTCAGCCTTGGCGCGGGCCGCAATGGCTTGGGGCAGACCTTTGGGATAGCCTGCGCCGGTAAAGCCGCTCATGCCGACGTTGACGCCGTGCGGAATCAGGGCAGCAGCAGCTTCTGCCGACATGATGCGGTTGTGAAATTGGGGGTAGCGGACGCGGTCAGCCAAGGTCATCGAGGTTTTCTCCAACTTTGCATAAACAAGCCGCAACAAAGCGGCTGTGCTTGGGCTGTGGCAACTGCCAGTGCGCAAATCCCTTGTGGGTGCGCGTGCCTGTTCAACAGGTCTGGTGCTTGGCTGGCAGCGCCGGACAGCCTTCAATCTCCGAGGGCGATGGTATCAGTGTTAACCCTTGGTCTGAGCATAGCGGCGTGATTGCCGCTTGTATCTAACCCATTGTCATTATTGGGCTTCAAGCGCAGCAGGCACTTAGCGTGGGTAATCTAGGGTAAACCCTGATTCATCAGATGGGCTGATGCATGGGCACAAAAAAGCCGACCCTGGCACAGGGTCGGCTGGGGGGCAGCGCTTAGCGGCAGTTGCCGCGCGCTTGATTTAGTTGGTCTTGGCGCGGCTGAGCAAGGCGTACAGCAAGATGGCACCGAAGGTTGCGGTCCCGATGCCGCCCAGCGCGAATTCGCCGAACTTCAGCGTGAATTCGCCGGTGCCCAGAATCAGGGTGATGGCAGCCACGATCAGGTTCTTGGTGTCCGAGAAATCGACCTTGTTATCGACCCAGATCTTGGCGCCCGCGATGGCGATCAGACCGAACACCACGATGGACACACCGCCCATGACGGGCAGTGGAATCGCCTGAATCAGCGCACCGAACTTGGGCGAAAAGCCCAGCAGCACGGCCAGCAGTGCGGCAAACAAGAACACGGCCGTGGAGTAGATGCGGGTGGCCGCCATCACGCCAATGTTCTCAGCATAGGTGGTCACGCCGGTGCCGCCCGCAGAGCCCGACACCATGGTAGCCACACCGTCACCAATGAAGGCGCGGCCCATGTACTTGTCCAAGTCTTTGCCGGTCATGGCCGTGACGGCCTTGATGTGGCCCAGGTTCTCCGCCACCAAGATGATGACCACGGGCACGATCAGCAGCATGGCATTGGCTTCAAACACAGGCGCGTGGAAATTGGGCAGACCCAACCAAGCGGCATTGGCGATGCCAGAGAAATCCATGGGTTTGCCCAAGCCCATGCCGTTGGTCAACACCACATAGATGATGCTGGCCACAATCAAGCCAATCAAGATCAGCAGACGTTGCAGCATGCCCTTGGTGAACACAGCCACCAGCGCGACGGAGACAAAGGTCACCGCTTGCATCCAAGCGTCAAAGTTGCTGGCCGCCATGTTCTTGACGGGGATGGCGGCCAAGTTCAGGCCAATCACCGCCACGACGGCACCGGTCACCACCGGCGGCATAAAGCGCTCAATCCAGCCTGTACCCACGGCATGGACGATGAAGCCGATCACCGTGTAGACAAAGCCACACATGATGATGCCGCCAAGCGCCACGCCCACATTGCCGTTGGCGCCTTGGCCAGCAAAGCCGGTGGCTGCAATCACCACACCAATAAAGGCGAAAGACGAACCCAGGTAGCTGGGCACTTTGCCGCCGGTGACCAAAAAGAAGATCAAGGTGCCGATGCCGCTCATCAGCACGGCGACATTGGGGTCAAAGCCCATGAGGATGGGGGCCAGCACCGTCGAGCCAAACATGGCGATCACGTGCTGAATGCCCATCAGGCCGGTTTGGCCCCAGGGCAGGCGCTCATCTGGCCCAATCACGCCGCCGTTTTGCAGGGCGGCCGGGGACTTTTCAGTCCAGGAAAACATTCCCATTGTTATTGCTCCGTAAAAATTGCTGGCGCGATGTTAGAGGCTTTCTTTGCATTGCGACATGGCCCTGCGGCGCGCACACGCTGGCATGTCAGCTAAACCCAAGCAGACAACATGCCAGCGCTGGTGCGGTGCAGATAATTTTTAGGAGCTACCAGCCTCGGCAGAGACTCGTTTTCAAAGTGTTTCGACCGCCAAACCCTTGTGTAGCAAAGGCAGGTCACTCTGGTTTTTGATGTGCGTGCCTTTAGCGGGTGTTGCGCGGAAAAAACGGTGGCCGGGGCAGCTGGCGTGTGAGCATCTGCAGCGCACTGCGCCCCGTGAGCTGCGCGACGATGGCCGCGCGGATCGGCGCAATATTGCGCGATGCCTGCATGACCGCCTGGCGCACCATGCGCGGCACGGGGCGTGGGTCGGTGAAGAGCTTCACGACTGTGTTGGTGCCTTGGAAGATAGGCCAGGCATGGCGGTGGTGGCCTTGGGCATAAGGCTGCAGCGCTGCTGCCGTGCCCCAGTCTTGGCCTGCAGCGCGTGCAGCCACGATACAAGCGGTTAAGCGCTCCATGCCCGACAGACCCAAATTAAAACCATGGGCAGTGACTGGGTGCATGCCCACAGCAGCATCACCCAGCAGCGCAAAGCGCTCGCCGCTGAAGCGGTGGGCGTAAGTGGCAATCAAGGGGTAGATATGGCGCTTTCCGATCAGCTCCATGGGTCCCAGCCGATCTTGGAAGGTGGCTTGCACGTGCTGCGCAAAATCTTCGGGCGAGCGCTGCATCAGCAGCTCCGCATCGGCACTGTCGGTGGTGATCACGGCCGAGCACATGCGCTCGCCGGTGTCTGGATCGGGTTGCAGCGGCAAGATGGCCAGCGTGCGGTCATACCCAAAAACTTCGTGTGCCTGCTCATGGTGCTCCAGCGTATGGCGCATGCGGCACACGATCACGCTGCGCCCAAAATCGGTCATTTGCGTGCCTACGCCCAGCATGCGGCGCAGGTTGGAAAAACGGCTGTCGGCCGCGACCACCAGCGGCGCGCGCAGCGGCGTCGCATCCACACGCACCCCGTTGTCTTCAGTGGTGTAGTGCACCTCGGCATGCGTGGAAAAGGTCTGCGCCTTGGTCACGCGTGCGCCTGTGATCAAGGTCACGCCCTCGGTGGTGCTGGCCACTTCATAAGCTGTGCGGCGCAAAGCATGGTTGGGCACGATGCGGCCCAGATAGTCGCTGCCGCTGCCTTCGGAGACGATGT
>JBJEZV010000166.1:0-4589 GCA_051887595.1 Comamonas sp. | reverse complement strand
ATGGTGCCGATCTCGTGGTCGCGCAAGCGTGCCCAGGTGCCCAGGCGACGCAGGGTGTCTTCACTGGGGTGGGTGAGCGCGATTTCCCGGCCATCGGGCGCGGGTTGGGCCAGTTGTGCTTCGCTTTGCAGTTCGAGCACCGTGGTTTGCAAGCCAGCATGGGCCAGAGAAATGGCGAGCGACAAGCCGGCGGGGCCAGCGCCCACGATAAGGACATCGGTGTGCATGGACATGTGTGCAATCACTGTGAATGTGGACCCATTGTGGCCCGGTCAGGGCGCCAATCCTGTCAGCGCAGACGGTGCATTGTGCGTCGGTTTGGGGCGCTGTTGCGCCCTGCATTGCGAAAGGCGCAGCAGCCAAAGCGTCTTCTGTGCGAGCGGCACGGCGCTTGCATGCATGGCCAATTGGACACAAGCTGTTGCTTTGCGCCCAAAACGCGCAGCCTTTGCCGCAGGCTAGCGGGGTACACTTAGCGCGTTTTGAGTTCGTGCCCCCTTCTCTTATTGCACTCCTCACCATGGCCGTTGACTCGCAGGGCACCGCCCGCTCAAGCTTTGATCTCAAAAGTGCCCAGTTGCCCGTCATGGCCGTCGCACTGCGCGATACCAATGTCGCTGTTTTGGCCGATGACCTGGCCCAGCGTCTGGCGAATGATCCCGATTTTTTTGACAACGACCCGCTGCTGATCGATTTGCATCACGTGCGCGAGCAGGACGATGTGATTGATTTTCCCAAGCTCATCAAGGTTCTCAAGCGACACCGTACGGTGCCTGTAGCCGTCTGTGGTGGCTCGGCCGAGCAAATGGCGGCCGCGCGTGCTGCCGGGCTCATGCCCGCCCCCGATGCCCAGCCCAGCCGTGCCAAGGTGGAGGTGCGCGAAGTTGAGGTCGTGCGTGAGGTGCCTGTGGAAGTGGTGCGGGAAGTGCCTGCGCCGCTGCCCAACGCCATGATCGTGGACAAGCCGCTGCGCTCCGGTCAGCAGGTGTATGCGCGTGGCACCGATCTGGTGGTGATGGCTGTGGTCAGCTATGGCGCAGAGGTGATAGCGGACGGCAATGTCCACGTCTATGCTCCTTTGCGTGGGCGTGCCGTTGCGGGAGCAAGGGGAAACACCGAGGCACGCATCTTTAGCACCTGCATGGAGCCGCAATTGCTGTCGATTGCGGGCAATTACCGTGCCTTGGAAACCGATTTGCCGAAGAACATAGCAGGTAAGCCTGCCCAAGCACGTCTGGAGGGGGAAAAGCTGGTCATCGAGCCCATGCGCTTGGCATGAGTCGATGGTGGCTGCGCTCTCCACGTTTTCAACCGTACAAGATTCTTTTTGAAGGAACCCTTTCAACATGGCCAAAATCGTCGTTGTGACCTCTGGTAAAGGTGGCGTTGGCAAGACCACCACGAGCGCTAGTTTTGCTTCCGGCCTTGCCTTGCGTGGCCATAAGACAGCCGTGATCGACTTTGACGTCGGCCTGCGCAACTTGGACTTGATCATGGGGTGCGAGCGCCGTGTGGTCTATGACCTGATCAACGTGATTCAGGGAGAGGCCAACCTCAACCAGGCGTTGATCAAGGACAAGCAGTGCGACAACTTGTTTGTGCTGGCTGCCTCGCAAACGCGCGACAAGGAAGCGCTGACGCAAGAGGGCGTGAAAAAGGTGCTGGACGATTTGTCCGACATGGGGTTCGAATACATCATCTGCGACTCGCCCGCGGGTATCGAAAGCGGCGCGCTGATGGCCATGCACTATGCCGATGAAGCGCTGGTGGTGACCAACCCTGAAGTCTCTTCGGTGCGCGACTCGGACCGCATTTTGGGCATGCTGAGCTCCAAGACCGAAAAGGCCAGCCAGGGCCAGAGCATCCAAGAGCATCTGCTGATCACGCGCTACAACCCCAATCGTGTGGAAGATGGCCAGATGCTGTCCATCCAAGACATCGAAGACATTTTGCGCATCCCGCTGATCGGGGTGATTCCTGAATCCGAAACTGTGCTGCAGGCCTCTAACCAGGGCGTGCCCGCCGTACACATGGATGGCTCGGATGTGTCTGAAGCCTACAAGGATGTGGTGTCGCGCTTTCTAGGAGAAGACAAGCCCATGCGGTTTACCGATGCCGTCAAGCCGGGCTTCTTCAAACGCATCTTCGGGGGGAGGTAAGCCATGTCCATTATTTCTATGCTGTTGGGTGAGAAGAAGAAGTCGGCCTCGGTGGCCAAGGAACGCTTGCAAATCATCTTGGCGCGCGAGCGCGTGGGCGGCTCGGGTGCGCAGCCAGACTATCTGCCAGCATTGCAGCGCGAATTGATGGCGGTGGTGTCCAAGTATGTGTCCATCAATCCTGAAGACATCAAGGTGCAGCTGGAGCGCCAAGACAATTTGGAAGTGCTGGAAGTGAAGATCGAACTGCCAGAAGCCGTGCGTTAAGCCGCTGCAAGCAGCAGGCACAAAAAAAACCGCAGACCGAAAGGTGCTGCGGTTTTTTGATGGTCGCTCTGTAGCGTTTAACGTATCTGGCCGCCGTGGTAGAGCAACGGTGCTTGGGAGGCGTCATGGCGGCACGCCAGCACCTCACCCACCATGATCAGGTGGTCACCCTCAGCATATTGGCTGCGCGCACGGCATTCGAAAGTGGCCAAAGTGTTAGGCAGCAGTGGCACGCCTTGCGCGTTAGGCTCCCAGTTCACGCCAGCAAAACGGTCCAGACCCCGCTGGGCAAATTGCAAGGCCAGGTCTTTGTGCTGGGCGGCTAAGACGTGGATGGCGTAGTAAGGCGCCTGCGCAAATACCGGAAAGCTGCCTGCATGGCGGCCCAGGCTCCACAACACCAGCGCGGGATGCAAGGACACGGAATTGAAGGAGCTGACCGTCATGCCCAAGGGCTGGCCGTGTTCATCCACCGTCGTCACTACCGTCACGCCCGTGGCAAATTGGCCCAAGGCATGGCGAAAGTCGCGTTCACTGAAAGCAGGCTGGCACACAGGCGCAGCGGAGAGGGTGGGATTCACAGCAGCCGGAGTCAAAGTGGGAGGGCCATTATGCAAAGCAGGCCGAGGGCGCTGCAGTGCTGGGGCTAATGCAGCGCATCTCAGCCAATGGCCGAAAAGGGTCGAATCAAAATAAAGGCACTGCCGACAATGACAGCGCGCTATCGGAAAAAGAGTGCCGCCCTTTGTGCTTAGGGGTTTTCAAGCCAAAAACATCAGTTTTTGTTGTGCAGCAAGGGCAAAGCGCTCTGGTTTTTGTCTGTCGCGCAGTGTAAGGCGACGCGCTGTTGGCGTCAAAGTGTGGCGCGGTCAGTGTCGTGCCGGCTCGGGCGTGGCCGCACTTAACTGCTGTTTGTACTGCACAGGCGACAGTCCGGTTTGCTGCTTGAACATGCGACTGAAGTGCGCGCTGCTGCTAAAACCGCAGGCCAGCGCCAGCTCAGTGATGGTGCGCTGCTGCCAATGGGGGTGTTGCAATTCGCGTTGGAACAAGGCGATACGCTCTTGCCAGATGAATTGGCTGATGCTGCTAGGTTCGTGCGTAAAGGCGTTGTAGAGATGCCGTTTGCTGCACTTGAGCGCTTGGGCGATTTCTTCGACGCTCAAATCCGTATTGCGCAAATGTTGGCGCACGTAGGCCTTGATACGCCCGTTGAGCAGTTCCGCAGATGAGAGGGCGGCATTGCGGCCCCCAGCTTCCATCAATGACAGCTGTACCAAATGCACCAGCGTGTCAGTGAGGTGGTGCACCATGCCGTCGTCCAGCGCTGAGCATTCCTGATACAGCCCCCGCATGACGTCCAGCGCAATGCGCGAAACGCCATGGTTGCCACCCACATAACTGCCCATGAGCGAGGCCACGGCGCGGCCGTTGTCGTTAAAGCGGCTTTTCGGTAGCGTGATGATGAGGTGCTCGCAGCGCTCCGGGTTGGCCACTTCGTATTCCTGCGTGGAGTCGTAGATGGTCCAAAGGCCAGGACGCACCTGCGCCTGGCGACCGTTTTGCGAGACCACGGCCATGCCTTGCCAAGGGGCAACGATTTTCAAGAAATCGGTCTGCTGGGTGGCCAACACATCGGAGGTGCGCCGCACACGGTGGCGGCCGGCTTCGATCTTGGTCATGCCGATGTTGCCCAGCACAAAGTTGCCTAAACGTGCACTGAACTCACGATCACCATAGACATCGCTTTCAAGTCCATAGAGCGTGGACATCCAGTGTTTCCAGGCGGCAATGGCCTGGCTGCCTTGCATTTCAGAGGCGCGGTAGGGGAGAGGGGAAGAAGTTTTCATGCTGTTATTCGTGAGCTATGCAGTGCGCCTAACAGGCTTATAGGTAGAAACGAGCAGATGACGCATCGGGAAAAACCCCATTTCTCTTGCACAAGCGTGCAACACGTTGTGCACGCGTAGACAAACGTTTTGTCAGCGCTTGTCCTACGATTTCCGCGGGTAGAGCGACATCTGCACCCCTTAAGGAGACAACAATGACTTCCCTTTCCAAACGTTTCACGCTCAAGCAAATCGTGGCCATGACCGCATTGGCAGGTCTGGGCAGCATGGCGATGGCGCAAGAGGCTCCCAAGTCCATCCGCATTGGCTGGGC
>JBJEZV010000165.1:4428-10924 GCA_051887595.1 Comamonas sp. | reverse complement strand
TTGCACGCTGCGGCTGAACGAGGCACGCAGGGCATGGTCTGGGTGCTGGGCAATGTCGGCCAAGATGCTGTCGAGCGCCTGGGCAATGACCTGGGCGCCTTTGTCACCCAGCCAATCCGTGGGCAGCACTTTTTCTTTGAGGGGATGCTCGCGCTTGAGCCATTGGATCAAGGTGTCCGCAATCAGCATGCGTGTGCGTTCTTGGCGCAAGGCCACCGATAGCCGCACCAGCACGTCGTCGAGCACGGCCTGGTGCCGATCACCATGGGTCAACATGGCGAGCACGCTGGCCACGGACTGGCGCAAATCTACGCGGGCCATGGCAGTGCGCAACGTGCGTTTGAGCCAGCGTTCGACCTGTTCATCCTGCACCATCTCTAATGCACCCGCCACGGCCCGCGCCAGTTGTTGGCCCAGCAATTGGGTGTTGGCAGGCTCGCTGAGCCACTGCGCCATGCTGGCTGCTGGATCATGGCGGCGCACGAGTGCAATGAGCGAAGGGGCATCCAAAAAACGATCCCGTACAAAGTGCGCCAGGTTCTCGCCGATGCGGTCTTTGTTGCGCGGAATGATGGCTGTGTGCCGCCCCACCAGCGGCAAAGGAATGCGCCGAAACAGCGCTGTCACCGCAAACCAGTCGGCCAGCGCGCCGACCATAGCGGCTTCAGCCACTGCCTGGATGCATCGGGTTAACAACGTGGGCTGCAAAAAATGCATTCCTACAAATAGCAGCGCGACGAATAGCAGCAAGCCTGTCGCTCGCCGTTTGGCTTGATGCAATGTTGGGTTCTGTAGTGCGCGCATGGATTTCGATCTTTTAGATCAGCGTAGAGGACGCCAGCAATACAGTCACAGCGCTTTAACAGTTAATCAGGTAGGAAGAACCGTACTTATGCGACGCACAAGATGTCGCTCGTAAGCCACAAACAATAAAAGTTGTACGCTACTGAGAAGCATTCTTATTAGCAAGTGCATAATCCAATCCGATTTCGCCCATAACAATTCATTACTGGGGCGCTCCCATATTCGACTCTTTCAAGCTAAGCATATTGGCTCATACCGTCATGGCACAACACTACTCTGCAATGCGCTTACAACCAACTCTGATGGCATTGGCTGCCGCCGCAGCCTGCCTGTCTGTTCAAGCTCAAGACACCACCACTCTTTCGGAAGTTGTGGTCTCTGCTTCGGGTTTTGAGCAGGAACTCAAGCAAGCTCCTGCCTCGATCACTGTGGTGACGCGCGAAGAACTCGAACGCAAGAGCGTCCGTGATTTGGCAGAAGCGCTGCACGGCGTTGAAGGCATCGATGTACGCGGCGGCCAAGGCAAGACCGGCGGCTTCAACATCAGCATGCGTGGTATGCCAAGCGGCTACACCTTGCTTTTGGTCGATGGACAGCGCACTAATCCAGCTGGCGACACCACTCCCAATGGCTTTGGCGATGCATTCAACGCCATGATCCCCCCGATGTCGGCCATTGAGCGCATCGAAGTGATCCGCGGCCCGATGTCGACCCTGTACGGCTCCGACGCCATGGGTGGCGTGATCAATATCATCACGCGCAAAGTAGCCAAGAAGTGGAATGGCTCTGTTGCTGTTGAAGGATCCTTGCCCCAAACGCAAGGCGAAGGTGCGACGCAAAAAACGAATTTCTATCTCTCTGGACCTATTGCACAGGACAAGTTGGGGATTGCCATTCGTGGTGGATACATGAACCGCGATGGTTACGATGGCGATCTCACCGGGGCACCTTCAAATGGCGGTCACTCGCCCGCCAAAGCGGACACATATAACCTCGGTGCTAAGCTGACTCTCACGCCCTCTCAAGGTCAGCAAATTTGGTTGGATGTTGAAGCTCAACGTGCTACTTATGACAACCGCACTAACCAACTTGGCACCCTGGATCAGCCCGGTAATGCTGGAGGGTATGGTCCAGAAATGCGTATGAATCGTGACATTGTCAGCCTAGGTTATGAGAACAACACCACGCTTGGCCTTTTGAGCACAGTACTGTCACACCGGGATACCGAAACTCAGGGTCGTACGATTCCCTCTGAAGCAACCAAACCAGGCAGGGTGCTAGCGGGACGTACCGAATTGGATGGAACGCCTCGCCTGTTGGAGTCCACCACCACCAGCTTAGATAGCAAACTCATTTCGCCCATTGGCGAGCACCATGTGCTGACTTCTGGCTTCCAATTCAACCAAGAAGAAGCCAAAGACGGGGTCGCCATTTACACCGGCACACCAAAATTCAGCCAGCGTACTTGGGCACTTTTTGCAGAAGACGAATGGGCGATGCACCCCGAGGTAACACTAACCACCGGCCTTCGCTATGACCACCACGACAAATTTGGCGGACATTTAAATCCACGCGCATATGTCGTATGGAATGCAACAGAAATCCTGACATTCAAGGGCGGTATCAGCAAAGGCTTCCGAGCTCCGCGTCTGAATCAACTTACATCAGGGGCCAACGGCTACACCAGCCAAGGCAAGATTTTGACCGTTGGCAACCCCAACTTGCAACCTGAAAGCAGCACCAGCACAGAATTGGGCATGCTGTTCGATAACCAACAGGGTTGGTCCGGCGGTGTGACGCTGTTCCATAACGATATTAAGAACATCATCACGAGCGACGGTCAATGCACCGGTATCAGTGCACCTATTGCAGGCTGCGAACCTAACGCACAGTACAGCGTGAATGCCGACTCCGGAAAAACTTACGGTGCTGAATTCTCCAATAAGCTGGCCCTAAAAAATGGGATTGATTTAAAAATCAGCTATACCTGGACCGAAAGCCAAATTGAGAAAAATGGCTTGAAGGAAGGGCGCATCAGTGACACCGCCAAGCATTTGCTCTTAGCAAACGCTAGCTGGAAAATTAACCAGCAATGGAGTTCTTGGCTGCAAGCGGAGTACAGAGCTGGCGCCCGCCGCACTGGCGATGTAGCCACCGAAAATGAGATGTTTAAAGCTTATAGCTTGTTCCACGTCGGGGTGAACTATGCTGTGACTCCACAAGTCAATGTTGGCTTGAGCATCAACAACCTGTTCAATCGCGATTTCCGCTCGAAAAATTCCAAGGGAGATTACAACTACTATGTTGGAGGCGGGCGCAATGCTAAGGGCGTAACCCAAGACGGCCGCACCATCTGGCTGCGCACCAGCGTACAGTTCTAAGCAACACACCGCATAAAAAGGGGAGGCTTCAAGCCTCCCCTTTTTTTACGCTCGCATCAAATTTCGCAGCAAAACTGCCTTGGATTACCAAATCATTCAAGGACAAAACATCGTGAAAACCAATATTCACCAAGGCTAGCTGCTATCCAAAAACCATCCTTGGACTTGCAAGAGACTCAGCGTCCCTGCACGCCCAGCAATTCCACCTCAAACTGCAAGCTAGCGTTCGGGGGAATGACACGTCCAGCGCCACGGCTGCCGTAGGCAATGGAGGCAGGACAGGTCAGCTTGGCTTTGCCGCCCACCTTCATCTTTTGCACGCCCTCGGTCCAGCAGGGGATCACGCGGTTGAGCGGAAAGTCGATGGGTTCGCCGCGTGCGATGGAGCTGTCGAACTCCTTGCCCGTTTCGGGGAACCAGCCGCGATAGTGCACACGCACCGTATCGGTGGCCTGAGGCTGTGCGCCCGTGCCTTCGGTGATGACTTCGTAGACCAAGCCGCTGGCGGTGGTTTCAGGGGCCGCGTGGGCCGTGCCCAAGGCGGTCAAGCCCGCGAGGGCGAGAGCAGCAAAAGCGTGTTGCATGGTGCGCAAGTTCCTTCCAAATTAAACGCCCATCATGCCTTGGCAGCAGGTACACCGATGGCATCGAGGGCTTGGCGCAAATGGCCCACCGTGCGTTCCACGTTGTGCCACTTCTCCAGCCCAAACAAACCAATGCGGAAGGTTTGAAAGCCTGGGCCTTCATCGCACTGCAAGGGCACGCCCGCAGCGGTTTGCAAGCCAACGGCCAAGAACTTTTTGCCGTTTTGGATTTCGGGGTCGGTGGTGTAGCTCACGACCACGCCAGGCGCCTTGAAGCCTTCAGCAGCCACACTGGCAAAGCCGCGCGACTCCAGCAAGGCTCGCACCTGCGCGCCCAAAGCGATTTGCTCTTCACGCACTTTGGCAAAGCCATAGGCACGGGTTTCCAGCATCACATCGCGCAGGCGCACCAGCGCATCGGTGGGCATGGTCGTGTGGTAGGCGTGTTGGCCTTTTTCGTAGCCTTCGGCAATCTGCATCCACTTTTTCAAATCGCAGGAAAAGCTGGAGCTTTGTGTGCTGTCGATCGCCTGGCGTGCACGCTCGGACAGCATCACCATGGCGCAGCACGGCGAGCTGCTCCAGCCTTTTTGGGGTGCGGAAATCAGCACATCCACTCCGGTTTTGACCATATCCACCCACATGGCACCCGAGGCCACGCAGTCCAGCACCAACAGCGCGCCCACTTCGTGTGCGGCATCGGCCAGGGTGCGCAGATAGTCATCGGGCAAGAGGATACCGCTGGCCGTCTCGACGTGCGGGGCAAACACCACCTTGGGTTTTTCAGCGCGAATGGTAGCGGCCACATCTTCCGCATCGCACGGTGCCCACGGATCTTGGCTGCCCGCGCCTTGCTTGCGCGCTTTGCAGATGACGGCACCACCGCCCAAACCAAAGTTGCCCGCTTCGAAAATCTGCGTCCAGCGGTAGCTGAACCATCCATTGCGCACGATGAGCACTTTTTCACCATTGGCAAACTGGCGTGCCACAGCTTCCATGCCAAAGGTGCCGCTGCCGGGCACCAGCACCGCTGTATGTGCGTGGTAGACCTCTTTAAGCGTGCCCAAAATATCACGCATCACGCCTGTAAAGCGTTGGGACATATGGTTCAACGCACGGTCGGTGTACACCACCGAAAACTCTAGCAATCCATCGGGATCCACATCAGGCAACAATCCAGGCATAAGGTCTCCAAAATAAGTGCGCCTGCGGGGATGCCGCAGGTCGTTCAAATCAGCTTAGCACGGCCACAAGCTAGCTGCGAGCGTGCTTGCAAGGGGTGGATTGACCAAGCCACAGCTTGGCTTGGCAAGCCATGCACCTGCGTTATTTTTCCAAGTACGGACTTACTTTTGCGCAGCGTACTGCCGCGCGCCAAAAATGCCGCTGCCTACGCGCACCATGGTGCTGCCTGCCGCAATCGCGGTGTGCATATCGGCCGTCATGCCCAGGCTGATGGTGTCCAAACGGGGCGCTTGCGGCAGCGCCAAAGCTCGGATGCGCTGCATCACCGCCACCACTTGCTGGTGCACGGCGAGCATCGAAGCATCATCGGGTTGCGGATCGGGAATGCTCATCACGCCCCGCAACTTCAGGCGCGGCAGCCCTGCGATGACCTGGGCCAGTTCCAGCGCTTCATCGGGCGTACAGCCTGCCTTGGTGGAGCCGCCATCGACATTGACTTGGATGCACACCTGCAGCGGCGCCAAGTCTGCAGGCCGCTGCTCATGCAGGCGCTGGGCGATTTTTTCGCGGTCAATGGTGTGCGCCCAATCAAAGTGCTGCGCCACGAGCTTGGTCTTGTTGCTCTGAATGGGGCCAATGCAGTGCCACTGCAATGCAGGTACATCGGCCATGGCTTGCAACGCGGCGATTTTGTCGACACCTTCTTGGATGTAGTTTTCTCCAAAGGCACGCTGACCCGCCAACGCAGCCTCGCGCACGGCTTGTGCAGGAAAAGTCTTGGAGACCGCCAGCAACTGCACATCGGCAGGCGAGCGGCCACAGCTTTGACAGACGTC
This sequence comes from Comamonas sp., assembly GCA_051887595.1. GTDB lineage: Bacteria > Pseudomonadota > Gammaproteobacteria > Burkholderiales > Burkholderiaceae_C > Comamonas. Next base: position 5,134 of record JBJEZV010000165.1, on the reverse strand, counting down.
GTGGATCAACGTCTGAACGCTGTGAAGCTTGTGGGCAATCGTATTCATAATCTGCCAAAGATTACCAAAGCTGGCGGCCACCGCACCCCAAATCCCACTACGTCCCTCCCCATCGCTTTCTCTCCATCCACGAGGCCGCCGTGCATTTAGCCGACTTGCTCTTGCTGGGCTTGCAGCGTCTGGCCTCTGACATCCACCTCTCCGCCAGCGCCCCTGCCTTGGCGCGCATCCATGGCGATCTGCAAGCCTTAACACCCCATGCGCTAGAGGCGGCTGAAGTGCAGCAACTGCTGCACAGCTGCATGACACCCGCTCAGCGCGAGCAGTTTGCTGCAGGCAGCGATCTGGACTTTGCTTGGAGCCACGATGGCCACCGCTTTCGGGTGCATGTGTTTCACCAAGCGCGTGGGCCAGCAGCAGCATTGCGGCTGATTGCCGCGCGCATTCCATCACTGCAAGAGCTGGCCGCGCCTCCGGTGCTGGCCAAGCTGGCCTTACAGCCACGCGGTCTGGTGATCGTGACCGGCCCCACTGGGGCAGGCAAGTCCACCACGCTGGCGTCTATGTTGCAGCACCGCTGCCAGCAGCAGCCTTGCCATGCCTTGACCTTGGAAGACCCGATTGAGTTTGTGCATGCGCCCGCACAAGGTCTGGTGCACCAACGTGAAATAGGCAGCCACTGCGCCTCGTTTGCGCAAGGCCTGCG
>JBJEZV010000165.1:3091-4328 GCA_051887595.1 Comamonas sp. | reverse complement strand
ACCACCTTGCGCACATCGTTCACCCCACGGGCAATCTCTGCGGCGCGCTTGGATTCGCGCGGCGTGACAATGCCCATCAGATACACCACGTTCATCTCCGTCACCACCTTGATGGTGTTGGCCTGCAGATCCTTGGCATCAATCAGACTGGCCTTGACCTTGCTGGTGATAAAGGTGTCTTTGGTACGCTGGGTGATGGAGGAAATAAAAGGCACTACCTCTACTTCATTGACCACGTTGCGCACGTTCTCAACGCTCGCCACCAATCGGCCAATTTCTTCCTTCTCAGCTTGGGTACGCACTTCGCCCGTTACCAGTGCCAAACGGTTAAAGCTGGTTACGCTGGCGCGCGCACCTTCCTTGAGGTTTTCGCGCAGCTTGGCGCCCGCACTTTGCTCGATGCGCTCGTCTTCCAGGTACATGCCGGAGGTGCGACGGTCTGCCGCTACCAGCGCAGTGGTCACCGCACCACCTCCCACCACCAACGGCAAACATGCCGTCAAACTACCGGCCACACTGGCAGCAGCCACTGCTGCCAACACCACACGACGCCATTGAGCTTTCATCAGTTCTCCTGTTCGCCCAGCAACTGGGTATCCACTCCGTCGCACAAGCAGTGCAACACCAGATCATGGGTCTCCCGCACGCGCGCAGGGCGTTCGTGGGGCACACAGATCAACACATCGGTCTCTCGCACGCGCGCGGCCAAAGCGCCGCCCGTGCTACCGGTCAGCACCACCACCATCATGTCGCGCTCGTGCGCAGCATCTACGGCTTCCAGCAAGCTGTTGTCATTGCCAGTAATAGAAATGACCAGCAATACATCACTGGCTTGGCCCAATGCACGCACCTGGCGTGCCAAATATTGCGGCGACAGATTCGCAGCGCCCGAGACCGAGCCGAAAAATCCGCTGTCCGACGTCAGCGCCACAGCCGCTAACTCGGGGCGATCGCGCTCAAAACCGCTGACGCACAGCGCCGCAAACATCTGCGCCTGACTGGCCGAGACACCTGCGCCGCAGGCCAAAATCTTGCCGCCGCCCGTAATACAGGCCAGCAGCGCCTGAATGGCGGAAGAAATAGGCGCACTCAAAGCTTGCGCTGCCTGGTATTTCAGGTCGGCGCTGTCAATGAAGTGCTGTTGAATTCGTTGCTCAAGCATGGGATAGGGATGATACCTGCGAGGACTATCGAATTTTGTAGCGTTGCGTTAACACTGGATCTGTGTGCGACTACC
>JBJEZV010000165.1:0-2991 GCA_051887595.1 Comamonas sp. | reverse complement strand
TTGACAGCAGCGCGTGATGCAGCTGCCTCGCAAAATTATCCGCAGGGTGTCCTGTATGTGGTGGCTACGCCCATCGGTAATCTGGCCGATATCTCGCTGCGCGCATTGCATGTGCTGCAAATGGTGGATGCGATTGCCTGCGAGGACACACGCCACACCCAGGGCTTGTTGCGTAGTTATGGCCTAGAGCGCCCAGGCAACCAGCTGCTGGCCGTACACCAGCACAACGAAGCGGAAGCAGCCCAAGGCATCATCGCCCGCTTGCAGCAGGGCCAGCGCATCGCCTATGTCAGCGATGCAGGCACGCCCGGCGTGAGCGACCCTGGCGCGCGCCTGTGCGCAGCTTTAGCAGCGCAGGGCTTGCGCGCCATGCCCCTGCCTGGCGCCAGCTCCATCACCAGCGCCATCAGCGTGGCAGGCTGCGTGCCTCCCGCACAAACAGATGGTGGTTTTGTGTTTGCAGGCTTTTTGCCCACCAAAAATGCCGAGCGCCAAGCAGCCGTCCAAAAGCTGGCCGATGAAGCCCGCTGCGTGGTGCTGCTGGAAGCGCCCCACCGCATCCAAGAAATGGCCAAGGCCTTGGGCGCACTCGGCAAGCGCAAAGTCACACTGGCGCGCGAGATCACCAAGCAGTTTGAGCAAGTCACCACCCATGCCGCGTACGACGTGGCTGCTTGGCTCGATGCCGAATCCACCCGCAGCAAGGGCGAGTTTGTGATCGTGCTGCACCCCGTCGAAGTGCAGCAAGAAAGCGGCGAGGCCGAACGCGTGCTGCGTTTGCTGCTGGCGGAGCTGCCCACCAAGACCGCCGTCAAACTCACGGCCGAAATCACCGGGGCCAACCGCAACACCTTGTATGAGCGCGCACTCGAACTCAAGCGCGCAGCAGATACCGAGGATGAGGCCTAAGGAACGCTAGGCGTAAGCCAAGCCTGAAGCCACCCCACCAAACAAATCGCCCGCAACTTGGGGTGTAGCAGGAAAGGCTTTGGCCAGCGCATCGCGCAGGGTTTGCAGTGCGGAGGAGCCACCCGTCAAATACAGCGCGGTGACGTGCTCTTTGCGCAGGCCTGCCTTGTGCACGCACTCTTCGGCGCACTTCACCACCTCAGCCAAGAGCGCTTGCAGATGCTGCTCCAGCCCTTGCTGACTGATCTGCGCGGCCAAGCCGCTTTCGACCCAGCCCAAATCCATCAGCGCCGTTGCCGCCGTGCTGGACGCGGTGATCTTGCCTTGCTCCACCGCATCGGCCAGCCGGTGGCCGGCTTGTTGTTCGAGCACACGCATCAAGCGGGCGTGAAGTTGTCGGTCTCTGTAGTCGCTGCGCAAAGCCTCCGCCTCGCGCAAGGCCTTGGCGGTGTAGAGCCACTGGATCAAGTGCCAGGTCGACAAGTCATAAAACACACGGCTGGGCACTTCGCGTCCACTGGGGCCAATGTGGCCCAAGCCCAGCAAAGGCTGGACCTGCGCGACATTCAACTTGTGGTCAAAGTCGGTGCCTCCAATGTGCACGCCTGAGGTGGCCAGGATGTCTGAGGTGCGATCTGCTTTGCCCGCATGCTGCGGCCCTAGCCGCACCACCGTAAAGTCCGACGTGCCGCCGCCAATGTCCACCACCAAAATGCACGCTTCTTCAGTCAGCCGCTGTTCATAGTCCAGCGCGGCCGCAATGGGTTCGAGCTGAAAAGCCACTTCCTGAAAACCTGCGCTGTATGCGGCGGCTTCCAACGAAGCTTGCGCTTGCGCATCACGCTGTGCGTTGCCGTCTACAAAATGCACAGGGCGCCCCAACACGACTCGCTCCGGCAATCCACCCATGTGCAACTGCGCCTGCTCGGCCAGCTGGCACAAGAAGATGGCAATGATGTCTTGGTAGCTCACCAGCTTGCCGTGCACAGCCGTTTTGTCCTGCAGCAAGCTGCTGCCCAACAGGCTTTTGAGCGAGCGCATCAGCCGCCCTTCTTCACCCGCCAGATACTGCTGCATGGCATCGCGTCCGTAGTGGGTGCTGTGGTCTTCGTAGTGAAAGAACAAAGCCGTTGGCATGGCGCCAGCCTTGCCCTCTAAAGGCAGCAACTGCGCGGTTTGCCCAGCGCGGCGCCAGGCCATGGCGGAGTTAGAAGTGCCAAAGTCAATGCCCAGCGTCGTGTGCTCAAGAACGCGCATACCCAAATTCCAAACGCGGCCATACTCAAAAATAGAAGCTGTCAGCCTTTGAAGCATAAGGTTTTCAGATACAAAACTATCTGAAAGCCTTATTCCACAATGGCTAGCAGCTATCTTTTATAAGTTAGCCAATCAAACAAAGGGGCGCCATTGTGGCAGCTTGACCAAATCCTTGCTGGCGGTTGAAGATGCCGCAAGCGCTGGGCTTCGCGCCTTGATCTTCAACGTTTTTTGGGTTCTTTCAGATGCAGCTTTCCATTTCCATCGTCGATGCTTTCACCACGCAACGCTTTCGGGGCAATCAAGCTGCCGTCGTGCCCCTGCAGCATTGGTTACCCGACACCACCTTGCAAGCCATCGCTGCTGAAAACAACCTCTCGGAAACGGCCTATGTGGTGTGGAATGCGCAGCACAATGCTTTTGACATTCGCTGGTTCTCCCCGCTGACCGAAATCGATTTTTGCGGCCACGCAACGCTAGCTACCGCCTATGTATTGCTACAGGGCGAAGCGAACCAGCAAAGCGTGCATTTCTGGGCGCCTGCTGTCGGCCATGTACAGGCTGAGCGACAAGCTGATGGACGCATTGCCATGACCTTTCCTCGCCGCGATGCCACATTACTACCAACACCACCTTCTGCGTTGGTCGCCGGTTTATCGCCTGCACCCGTTGCTTACTGGGTCAATCCTCAAGCCTATATGGCCGTCTATGCCTCCGAAACGCAGGTACGCATGGTTAAGCCGGATTTGGCCGCACTGAAAACGCTTGGCCCGCGCGATGTGGTGGTCACTGCCATCGCCGACAGTGGCCAGCCTTATGACTTTG
>JBJEZV010000164.1:7385-10978 GCA_051887595.1 Comamonas sp. | reverse complement strand
TTTTCGTTGGCGCTGGGTTTGCTGGTGTCGCTCATCGTCGTCTCCTGTCAAAGCTGGAAGATGTAGGAGCTTCCAGGGTGGGCGCAAACCGGGCGCAGGTCTGTAGGAAATGCTTGCCCTTGACTGTCCGTGCGGCCAAAAGACGCTGGAGCTACCGTTGATGCAAGGCTGGCTGCAGGCATAAAAAAAACCTGCTGCCCGTGCGGCAGCAGGTGGTGGGTGTCTCAGCGCCGAAGCGAAAGCACACCGGCGCTATGCTGGACGCAGGCTTATTCCTTGACCAGCACTTCGCCGCGCAGGGTGTAGGTCATGGCTTCGGTGATTTTCACGTCCACCAGTTGGCCAATCAGGCGCTCATTGCCGGGGAAGTTGACCACACGGTTGCACTCGGTGCGGCCCATGAGTTCGCCGTTGTCGCGCTTGCTAAAGCCTTCGACCAGCAGTTTTTGTACGGTGCCGACACGCTCGTTGCTGATGTCTTTGATGTTTTGGTTGATCACGGCTTGCAGCTCTTGCAGGCGGCGCAGCTTTACATCGTGCGGGGTGTCATCGTGCAAGTTGGCCGCAGGCGTGCCAGGGCGGGGGCTGAAGATAAAGCTGAAGCTGTTGTCAAAGCGGATGTCGTGGATCAGCTTCATCATCTTCTGGAAGTCTTCTTCGGTCTCACCGGGAAAGCCCACGATGAAGTCCGAGCTCATCGCCATATCGGGGCGAATGGCGCGCAGTTTGCGCACGGTGCTCTTGTATTCCATAGCGGTGTAGCCGCGCTTCATGGCCATCAAGATTTTGTCGGAGCCGTGCTGCACAGGCAGGTGCAGGTGCGAGACCAGCTTAGGAATCTTGGCGTAGGCTTCGATCAAGCGCGGTGTGAACTCATTGGGGTGGCTGGTGGTGTAGCGGATGCGCTCGATGCCAGGGATTTCTGCCACGTATTCCAGCAGCAGCGCAAAGTCGCAGATCTCGCTGGTGTCGCCCATCTTGCCTTGGTAGGCATTGACGTTTTGGCCCAGCAGCGTGACTTCCTTGACGCCTTGGTCGGCCAAGCCTGCCACTTCGACCAACACGTCTTCGAAGGGGCGGCTGACTTCTTCACCACGGGTGTAAGGCACCACGCAGTAGCTGCAGTACTTGGAGCAGCCTTCCATGATGGACACAAAGGCCGAAGCGCCTTCTACGCGCGCAGGTGGCAGGTGGTCGAACTTCTCAATCTCCGGGAAGGAGATATCGACCTGGGGCTTGGCCTTGGCTTTGCGGGCGTTCAGCAGCTCGGGCAGTCGGTGCAGGGTCTGGGGGCCAAACACCACGTCTACAAACGGGGCGCGCTTGATGATTTCATCACCTTCTTGGCTGGCCACACAGCCACCGACGCCAATGAGTACGCCTTTTTCTTTGAGGTGTTTGACACGGCCCAGGTCCGAAAACACTTTTTCCTGGGCTTTTTCGCGCACCGAGCAGGTGTTGAACAAGATGAGGTCGGCCTCGTCCATGTTTTGGGTGGATTCATAGCCTTGGGCTGCGCCCAGCACGTCGGCCATCTTGTCCGAGTCGTACTCGTTCATCTGGCAGCCGAAGGTCTTGATAAATACTTTTTTGCTCATGGTTTCAAGGTGGACAGTGCTAGGCACTGACAAAGCGCACAGCTTGTGGTGGTGGTCACCACAAGCCGGTAGGTTCACATCAGGAACGGGTTATCGGGGTGTGGGAGCTTGCTCGTGCGGATTCAAAATCCAGGCAGTCAGCAGCCAGCCCGTACGGTCTTCAAGCACATAGGCCACGCGCAAAGGCTGGCCAGCAACGGTGTGGGCGAAGATGAGTTTGTTGTCAGCGGAAAACAGACGAAAGCCAGGAGCAGTGCGCAGCTTTTGGCCATTCAGAAGCACTGAAGGGACTTGCTCGACCACCAGCGTGCCGTAGTGGGCTTGGGCCGGTAAATGCCGGGCGACTGCGGCAGGGACATTGGTGCCTGCGGTAGAAGCCTGGCTTGGCAGGGCAATGGCAAGTGCCACGGCCAGAGCGGCGTGGCGAAGCGGGCAGCGAATCATGGTGTTCATCCAGGGGCTGACAGACCGGCTATTCTACGTAATGTGCGCTGACGCAGCGCAAGCCTCAGGCTTGTGAAGCATCTAGAGTCAAACCGGCTCCAGCGGCATACAGCGTGGCCTTGGGTGGGCGACACAAGCCCCAAAAGCGCAGGCCTGTCAGCTCGGCCATACGCACGCCCATGGCGGTGGGCGCAGAGATGGTCGCCAATGCGCCAATGCCCAGCTTGGCACATTTGCGCACCAGCTCATGGCTGCCGCGACTGGACAGCACCACAAAACCAGGCTCTTGCAAACGCCCGGTGCGTGCCAAACGGCCCAGCAATTTGTCCAGCGCGTTGTGGCGGCCCACGTCTTCGATCACGTCGTGCACCACGGCATCCAGGGTGGCCCAGCCTGCAGCGTGGATGGCCCCGGCTTCGGCGTTGAGAATTTGCTTGGGCGGCAGATGGTCGATGGCCGCAAGCACCGTGGGCAAGTCCACCTGCGCGACCCAGTCGCGTGCAGGCAGGGCATCAAAGGACAAATCCAGTGCGGCAAAGCTTTCGACGCCGCATACCCCGCAGCCGGTGCGCCCGCTCATGGAACGTCGGTGGTCTTTAAGGCGCATAAAGCAGCGCGAAGCAATTTCCAGCTGCACTTCCATGCCGTCCATGCCCTCGGGCAGACCCGCTGCAGCGGCGGCAATGGGCCGAATATCGACGCCATAGCAATCGGCCGCGCTGTCGATGATGCCTTCGCTGAGCGCAAAGCCGATGGCGAAGTCTTCCAAATCCAGCGGCGTGCCCATCATCACAGCATGTGAAATGCCGTTAAAGACCAGCGCAATGGGTACTTCATTGGCCAACACACGCGTCTCGGCGCTGGTGCCACGTTCGGCGTGGTGCAGGCGCACGTGGCGAGTGGTCAGCGCCGGTACATCAGGCGCATCAATGGAGCAGGCGGGGGCGGCGGAAGTCATGGGCAGGATGATAGGCCGATCGCTTTAATCCAGCAGTGCCACGCTTTTGATTTGTGCGATCAGCGGCTGTCCAGGCTGCAGCGCCATCTCTCGCACCGAGCGAGCCGACACCAGCGCCAGCAAGGTGGTCTGGCCCGCTTGCAGATGCAGCAGCACTTGGCCGGGGCTGTCTTCGTGCATGGCTGTCAGCGTGGCAGGAATGCGGTTCAAGATGCTGCTGTGTTGGGGCGCTTGCAGCGCTACGCTGACATCGCGGGCCAGCACGCGCAGGCGCGCGGTGCTGCCGACGGGGCGTGGTACGGCGCCGCTGATCATCAGCGTGCCGCCGTCAAAACTGAAACTGCTGAGGTGGTCTTGCGCGTCATAGGCCGTGACAGTGGCGTGCACCAAGGCGGCGGCATCGGTGGCAGGTGCCATGGGGTGGAGGCTTTGGGCCATGGCGGTGGCAGTGTCACCTGCAAATACGGCGCGGCCGTGGTCCAGCAGCACTACGTGCTGGGCCAGACGTGCGACTTCGTCTTGCGCATGGCTCACATACAGCACAGGGATGTCCAAGTGGCGCTGCAAACTTTCCAAATAAGGCAGCACTTCGG
>JBJEZV010000164.1:0-7285 GCA_051887595.1 Comamonas sp. | reverse complement strand
AGCACAGGGATGTCCAAGTGGCGCTGCAAACTTTCCAAATAAGGCAGCACTTCGGCTTTGCGTTGCGTGTCAAGTGCCGACAGCGGCTCGTCCATGAGCAGCAGTTGCGGGCTGGTCGCCAAAGCCCGGGCCATGGCAACACGCTGGCGCTCGCCGCCGGACAAGGTCGATGGATGGCGTGCTAGCAGCGCGGCGATGCCCAGCAGCTCCACCGCTTGGTCAAGCTGAACCTTGCGCCGTGCCGTGGGGGTGCGGCGCAGGCCATAGTCCAAATTGCCACGTACCGTGAGGTGGGTAAAGAGGCTGGCTTCCTGAAACACATAGCCCAGCGCACGGCGATGCGTGGGCAGCCAGTGGCGCATAGCATCGTCTTGCCACATCTGTCCATTGACGGCCACGCGGCCCTGCGCGCGATCTAGCCCGGCGATGGCGCGCAGGCAACTGGTTTTGCCGCAGCCCGAGGGGCCAAACAAGGCGGTAATGCCTCGGCCGGGCAATTGCAGATCCACATCCAGCGCAAAGTCGTTGCGTGGCAGGTGCAGACGGGCTTCAATCATGGGCGAGGCTCCCGGGGCTGCAACCAGTGCAGCAGCATCAGCACCACAAAACTAAACACCAGCATGCCGCCCGCCAGCCAGTGGGCGTTGGCGTATGCCATGGCTTCAACGTGATCGTAGATTTGCACCGACACCACGCGCGTCACGCCGGGGATGTTGCCGCCAATCATGAGCACTACGCCAAACTCGCCGATGGTGTGGGCAAAGCTCAAAATCGCCGCAGTGACAAAACCGGGCCGCGCCAGCGGCACCACCACGCTGAAGAAACTATCGATCTTGCTAGCGCCCAAGGTGGCTGCCACCTCCAAAGGCCGCGCGCCCAGGTTTTCAAAAGCGCGTTGCAGCGGCTGCACGGCAAAAGGCAGCGAATACACCAGCGAGCCGATCACCAATCCCGCAAAGGTAAACGGCAAGCGGCCCAGCCCCAATGCCTGTGTGAGCTGACCCAGCGGCCCTTGTGGCCCCATGGCCACCAGCAAGTAAAAGCCAATCACGGTGGGCGGCAGCACCAGCGGCAAGGCCACGACGGCGCTGATCGGCCCTTTCCAGCGCGAGCGTGTGTGCGCCAGCCACCATGCCAGCGGTGTGCACAACACCAGCAGCAGCACCGTGGTGACCGTGGCCAGCTCCAGCGTGAGCCAAATGGCCTGCAGGTCTTCAGAACTCAAGATCGGCATTAAAAAGTGAGTAGATAGCCTAGGTACCAAGCCGTTTTGCAATAGAAAACTATTTGAAAGTGGCTTGTATCAAAGGGTAGATGCTTTAAAAACTGTAGCCATAACCTGCCAGCAACTGACGGGCTTGCTCCGTTTGCAAAAAACGCATCAGCGCCCAAGCCGCATCATTGCGGCGCCCGCGCTCCAGCACAATGGCATCTTGCCGGATAGGCGTGTGCCACTGCGCGGGCACCACCCAGGCCGATCCGGCGGCCATGCGGCCATCGCGCATCACTTGCGACAGCGCCACAAAACCCAGCTCCGCATTGCCCGAGGCTACGAACTGGTAGGTCTGGCTGATGTTTTCGCCCTGCACGATGCGTGCCCTCACGCTGTCGCTCAGGCCTAAATGCTGCAGCGTTTGCATGGCTGCGCTGCCATAAGGAGCCAAGCGCGGATTGGCCATGGCCACATGCTTCCAGTCGGTGCGCGCCAGCACGTGGCCCTGGGCGTCAACCCTGTCCGGCTGAGGGCTCCACAGCACCAGACGGCCAATGGCGTAGGTGCGCAGCGAGCTGGCATCGCCCAAACCTTCGGCCGCGATCTTGGCGGGTGTGGTGTCATCTGCAGACAGCAGCACATCAAAGGGCGCGCCTTGGCGGATTTGGGCGTAGAACTTGCCGGTCGCACCAAAAGACAGCACGGCTTGGTGGCCCGTGGCCTCGGTAAAAGCCCGCGCCAACGCTTGCATGGGCGCGGTGAAATTGGAGGCCACCGCCACGGTCACCGTGCCCGCGTGCGATGTGCCCATCCACAGGGACATGAACACCAGCGCCAGCACCCTCATGCGCAGCAAAGCGTTTATCATTCGCTATTCCTTTTGTGAATAGCGAAGTATAGCCATGCCCTTCCCAACTGTGCAGTCCTTGCGGTCTGCGGCGCCCCATGCCGGATAAGGGCGCTGCCAGCTTGTTGCAAGCATTGAGCCATCCGTTGTCAGACCGGCGACTGGAAGTGCTGCGCCATATTGCGATGGGTGGTTCGATCTCGCAGGCGGCGCGTGAAGTCGGCATCAGCTACAAAGCAGCGTGGCAGGCGATTGACACGCTGAGCAATCTCGCAGGCAAACCGCTCGTGCACAAGTCGGTGGGCGGCGCCGGGGGAGGCGGTGCACACCTGACGTCAGCGGGCCAAGCACTGCTGCGCGCAGCCGATGCCATGGTGCATGCCAAAGACGCGGTATTGCAGCGCATGCAAGCTCCGACGCAGCTGCCCGGCTTGGGGCTGCAAACCAGTATGCGCAATCAATGGCCCTGCGTGGTGAATGCGGTCGAGCACGCTGGCCCGCTGGCCTTGGTGCATATGCACAGCGAGCAGGGACACTGTGCATTGCAGGCACGTTTGACCAGTGACAGCGCCCAGTTGCTGGGTTTGCAGCCGGGCATGCGCGTGCTGGCACTGTGCAAGGCCACCGCCGTGCAGGTGTTGCCCAGCGACAGCCCTGATGCGATCAACACCTGGCCCGGCAAAGCCACGCGCATTACCGCAGGGCAAGCGGGCGATGAAGTCGCCGCCCAGATCGAAGGCGGTGTGCAATTGGTGGGCTTTACAGCCCAGCGCACAGGCTGGCGTGTAGGGCGCAAGGTGCGCGTGCATGTGCCCGCTGCCGCCGTGGTGCTGGCACTGGCCGCGTGATTGGTGGGCGCGGTGTTGCATTCTGGCGGTGTGTGCGGGCTTGCTGACCACCAGGCCGCGCGAGACAATAGCGGAAAATTGTCTAAATGTTAAAAAGGTGAACCGCCGCTGAGTGCTGCCCTCGGTGGGCAGCCCGTGCTGCTTACATGGCCCATTGGCGCAGCATGCACTCGGACATGGGTGGTTTGCCACAATCCGTCCTTTGATGGTGTTGTCTGCTCGCGCTGCGCAGCAGACCAGAAAGATACAAATAGTGAGCATTTTTGATCGGTTGATTTCGACTTTGACAGGCGGTGAGGAGCCCAAGCCTGCTGCACCTGCACAGGCTGTGAATACCGAGCCAACAGACAGCAAGCCCCGGCGTTTCATGGGGCGCGACGGCGTTGAAAGTAGCGACTTGCCGACAGCGGCTGCAGCGCCCGTGGAAGCAGGTTTGGAGCAGGGCGCTGAAATCTGGGTCTATATCCAGCCTGCGACGCAGCGCCTGTTGCTGGTGCCTGAACTGGGCGTGGCCGAAGGCAAAGAATTCACGCCCAAAATGATGGCTGACCTTAAGCGCCTGGGCTGGTGTGAGGCCGTGGCCTACCACGCCGGTTACGACCAGTACTGGAAGATGCCTTCGCAAGAAGCCATCTTGCGCACGCCTTTGCTGCACCACATTCCTACGCCGTTGCTCAATCGCATGCGGCTGGAGACCAAGCTGGTCAAGCAAGGCGAGCCACGGGGCTTTTGGATGCACGTGCGTGTGCGCACCCCAGAAGAATTGCCTGAGCAAGAAGAGCCCGTGGTCTGATCCGCCAGATCTTCGCAGATGTTCACAGCGCTCCCTGGTGGAGCGCTTTTTTGTTCAGCGGATACTGCCGCGCACGGGCAGGCCGTCGAGCAAGGCCCATTGTGTGCGCTGCACAAAGCTGGCGTAGTCCATGGGCGCCGTGATGCGCGCCTGCGCATGGTTGGGCAACACGTAAGCCCAGGCGCGCTGCTGCTGCGCGTCATAAACGAGCTTGAACAAGTGGCTGGGAATCCAGATCGCACTGCGGCCGATGGTCTGGGTGCTGCCTTCGTGCAAGGTGCCGGTATAAACAAACACATCGCCGCTGGCGCGCTGCACGTATTTGCGCACGTCCGCTTCGAGCTTGGCCCAGAGCTTGCGGTTGTGCACGGGGTCTTGCGGCACCATGTTACTCAGCGCAAAGGACTGCGCCATGGCCCGGACATTGGGCTGGTTGGCGGCCGCGGCCAGATGACCGCGATCAAAGCCACTGCCTTGGTAGTCACTAAGCTCGGCACGTTGCTCCGGCCGCAAGCGCTGGTCTGCAAAAAACTGGTCGTTGCGCGCGATGCCCAATGCCTGCTGCAGCCGAGCGCGATTGAGTCGCTCCACCACCACCAAAGGTGTTTTGGTGAGGCCCGAATACAGCACCGCAAACGCATCCGAGCACAGCGCCAGCGGCGCCCATTGGGTGCTGATGGCAGCCACTTGCAACGGCCGCTGCGCAGGAAATTGATCGGCACAGGCCGCAAAGGCGCTGGTTTCGTTGCTAGTGGCACTAGGCGCCGCAGGACTTGGAGCCGATGGCTGCAACGTCGATGTGCGCAGATCGGCCGCCTGTTCGCGCAGGGCTTGCGCTGCGCCGCCAGTGAGGCCATGGCTGAATTCGCGAATGCCGTCGCGCAGTTGCTCCAGCCATGCCCGCGAAGCGGGGCTGAGCATGTTCTCAGGGGGCTCCAGCAACAGGTTCAGTGGCTGGATGGGCTGGCTCAGAATGGCATTGCCAAAAATCGCGCCCCATACAAAGCAGGCCATGCGACTGGTCAGACGCAGTCGCAACTGGCGCATCCAAGTCACGGGGGGAAGGGATTTCTTTTTGCGGGCAGCCATGAAGCGCACCGTACTTGCTGAGAAATTGCTAGCAGGCGGGCTCGATAGTGTAAGGGGCTATCGACAAACGGTACTTAAAAACTGTATAGGAATACAGTGCTTTACATCCGGCGACGAGATTTTGTGAAAAAAACGCGTTTTGGCCCAGAGTGCCCCAAAAACGTGCCTATAATCATGGCTTCGGCGGCTGTAGCTCAGCTGGATAGAGTACTTGGCTACGAACCAAGGGGTCGTGGGTTCGATTCCTGCCAGCCGCACCAAAACGACAAGCCTCAGAACTGCAAAGTTCTGAGGCTTTTTCGTTGGTACCTGCCGTATGGCATATCGCCGGAATAGCCACTCACAGCAGCTTAGTTCTGCGCGTGAGGCGTATGGGGCAAGGGCTTGTCCGCTGGGAAGTTGGGGCCAAGCTCCACTTTAGGCAGATATAGGCGAAAACAGGCGCCATCGCCGTCAGCGCTGCTCACCTCAATGCGCCCGCTGTGCTGTTGGGCCGTGGTGTGCACATAGGCCAGCCCCAAGCCAATGCCCGGAATCGGTCCAGATTCGTGTTGCTGCTGGCGCATAAAGGGCGCAAACAAACGCTCTTGTTCTTTGGCGCTGATGCCCTCGCCTTCATCGCGCACGCTGATGCACCACTCCTTGCCCACGGCCTGCAGGCTGCAGTAGACCGTGCCTTCGACCGGCCCGTACTTGATGGCATTGCTAATCAGATTCACGCAGGCGCGGCGCAGCATGCTGGCATCGCCCAGCACCCAAGCTTCTTCGTCCTGCGGCATCCAGTCCAGCTCCACCATCTTGGCATGAGCGGCGGCCCAAGTGTCGTCCAGCGCCTGGTCGATGATGGCGCCCAACTCCACAGGCTGGCGCTGCACCCGCGTGTTTTGGGCGCGGGCCAGGTGCACAAAGTCGTCTGCCAACGCCAGGCCATTGCGGGCGTAGCGCTGAATGCGTTCGATCAACACCGGAGGCGCACTTTCTTGGCCGAAGTGTTGCTCCATCTCAATGACGGTGAGGATGGCGCCAATTGGGGCGCGGATGTCGTGCGAGATAAAGTGCATGGCCTGGTCACGCTGGGCCATGGCTTGGCGCAAATCGCTGATGTCGACCAAGGTCACCAGCCAGCCCGTATCCTGCCCCACCGTGAAAGGTTGGCTCAGAAGCAGCAAGCTGCGCTGGTTCAGGTCGGTGCCCTCGCGCTGCACGCTGTGTTGCAAGCTAGGGGGTGCTGCGCGGTCCCACAGCGGTTGCAGACTGCCACGCTCCACAGCGCCTTCCAGCAGATCGGCAACGGGTTGGCGCTCTTGCAAGCTGCGTCCCAGACTTTGGGCATAGCGGTGTGCCGCGCTGTTGGCTAGCAATATGCGGCCTTGGTTGTCACAGGCAAGGGTAGGCGAGGGCAGCTGAAGCAAAGTTTCCGTCACAAACTGGTGCAACTGGCGCAGTTGTTGTGAGGCTTGCTCCACCGCATGGATGCGGTGCTGCAAAAAGTCGCCCGTGCCGGATTGGGCCGAGGCCACGTTCAGCCCCTGAATGCGCAGGCCTTGCATTTCTTGGTTCAAGAAACGGGCGGCTGCATTGAGGCGGCGCCAGCTCCACAAAGGGTAGGCCATAAACAGTGCCAGCAGCGCTGCCGCTGGGTGCAAGGCGATGTGCCACAGCATGGGCGCCAGCGCGCTGAGCACCAACACCGCTGCGCCCAGCAGCACACAAGTCAGCAGCGCGGCCGAAGGGCCGAGCACACTCAGCGCGGCCAAGCCTAAGGCCACCGGAATCAGGTTGAACCAGCGGTTGGTCCAGGCGCCCGCGCTGCGTACGTGCTGTGCTTGCAAAGCGCCGCTGATGATGTGGGCCACCAACTCCACGTTGTGCGAGGCAGCGTGCGAGGGCGCACTGGGCGTGGCCAAAGCGGTGCCCAAACCCGTGGCAGCCGTGCCAATCACCACGTGTTTGTGGCGAAAACTGCTGGCAGGGATTTGCCCGCGCAGCACATCAATGTACGAATAGGCGGTGAACGGTGGCGAGCCTTGGGCAAAGGCGATGTGGACCAATTCTTGGCGCTGCCAATGGCCGCGCTCGGGAGCGCTGCGCTGCGCGCTGGCACGGCAGCGAGGGCGCTGTGGATCGCTCACACACAGCATGGACAAGCCCAGGTGCAGCCAGTCTGCGTGGCCCACGCCTTCGCGCGCATAAAAACTGCGCACGCCGCCGTCGGTGTCTTGCGCCACATGCACATGCCCTAAGCGGGCAGCGGCATCGGCAAACAAGGGCAGTGGCACAGTGGCGGCCTGATCGCCCAGGCCGCGCACCACAGGCAGCACCACGCGCCCGCTGCGCGCGATGGACTGGGCCAGCACCAGATCGTCTTCGGGGTAATCGAGATCGGCTTCAGGCAGCAAAAAATCAAGACCAATGGACTGCGGCTGGCCTTGGCTGATCTGGTCAATCACATGGGCGTGCAGCGCGCGGCGCCAAGGCCAGCGGCCAATCGCAGC
>JBJEZV010000163.1:0-10982 GCA_051887595.1 Comamonas sp. | reverse complement strand
CTGCTCGATGCGGCGCACCAAGTCTGCCCCTACTCCAACGCCACGCGCGGCAATATTGACGTAAGCATCACGCTGGCGTCTTAAACGTCATTGCGCGATCTGCGGCCACAGTGCGTCGCTTGCGCGGTAGTAGCGCTGGGTTGGCAGATCAAACACGCCTTCGACGTATAAAGCGCCCGCGATGTCGTGCGTGCGATAGCGCACCAGATGCACCGCCGTCACGGGCACTTGCAATGCAGGCAGGTGGTTCACAGCGCTGGCCATCCGCTGGCGCAGCCCATCCAGGCGCTGGGCACCTCCATAGTGCCCCACAGTGATATGCGGCACGTACTGCCAGCCTGGGTAAGGCGCTGCAAGCGCCAGAGCGTCGTGCAAAGTGTGCAGCGGGGGGGCGGTCTGCACGGGCAGATAGGGAACAGTGGTAAAGCTGTCGCTACCTGCAATCTGCACCGAGAAAGGGGCCAGCGCGCTCGCTTGCAAGCGCGCAATATCGGCCTGTAAATCATCGACATCAAACTGCGCTGCGGCATGCCCACCGGGCACATTCATTAAACCGCGGTATGCCAGTGTGATGTGCGGCTGGCGCGCATAGCGTGGCAGCAGACTGCTGCTCAATGCTGCACGCGCCACGGCCACGCGTTGCGCCACATCCGGCGCAGGCACGAGCACCACCCAGACGGCACACCACGGCAAGCCCTGGTGCCAGTGGACAAAATCACGGTCCTCGCAGGCTTGGCTCAAAGCGGATGAGGCATCGCTGACAGGTTTCATACACACTCCAGCGCTGACAGCCACTGAAAATCATCCATAAACATAGCTTCTTGCCTTTGTGCAGCAAGGATTTCAGAAACAAAACATGCGCAAACCATTGAAAACAAATGGGCAATAGCTCCTGTTTTGGAATCAATCGCTCACCTTCGTGCGTTCAGCACACTACGGGCGGCTAGCTGCCGGCGGCCAGCTGCGGGCGGTTAAACGCGAGAGCCCATACAGGGCAGCGGACATTTTCACCTTTGGCGGCGTAGCGGCGTTGCAAACCATGCACAAGCAGCCTCACAAAGTGGCAAGTACACACTTTCCCTGCTGCACCGGTGCAGCAAGCCGTTACATTGCATGGCGCAGCAATCTGCACGTTGGGTGGCGTCTTTAGAAAGCTGCATGGTCTGAGCATGGGGGGTTTTTGCAGTTTTTTGCATTGACCTCCATGCACGCATTGAAATTTTTTGTTACAACCTATGTCCATGCGCATTGCTGTACTCGACGACGATCCGATTTTTCTCCGCTTGGTAGAAGCCACTATCCAAAAAATGGGCCACAGCTCTATCCTTTTTGAAAAAGGAGAGGAGCTGCTGCGCGCCATGCGTCGCGAGAGCTTTGATCTGCTCATTGTGGATTGGAACCTCCCTGGCCTGAGCGGCATTGAAGTCGTGCGCGCGCTGCGCGAAGCCGGAGGCAGCCAACTGCCAATTTTGTTTGCGAGCCAGCGCCAGGAAGAAGCCGACATCGTGGCCGCCTTCAGCGCCGGGGCCGATGACTTCATGACCAAGCCCCTGCGCGTACAAGAGCTGATTGCGCGCGTCACCGCCTTGATGCGCCGCGCCTATCCAGATGTGAGCACCCAGCGGCTCGATTTTGAGCCCTACCGCCTCGATCCATTGGCACGCACGGTGTACCTCAATGGCCAGCCCATCGAGCTCAAGCACCGCGAATATGAGCTGGCTGAGTTTTTGTTCCAAAACTGCGGCCGCTTGCTCTCACGCACACACCTGACCGAAGCGGTCTGGGGCAGCATGACGCCCACACCCTCGCGCACGCTGGACACCCACGCATCGCGCCTGCGCACCAAGCTGCAACTGGGCCAATACCACGGCAAGGGACAGATTTACCAACTCAGCGCCATTTATGGCCTGGGCTATCGCCTCGAGCTACTGCCTGCCCCAGAAAAAATCGCGCAGCCTGCTTAAAGCGCCCAGGGCCTGCCCCACTTACACTGCGGCCCTATGTTTTCGAAGATCTGGCTCAGATTGGCGCACGCCCTCGTCGTGGCAGCTTGGGTAGCGCCCGCATGTGCGCATCCGACGGCAAGCGTGCAGGTGCTGCACTGGTGGAACGCACCCAGCGAGATGGCCGGCGTGCAGCAATTGCAACAACTGGCCGCGCAACAGGGACTGCGTTGGGCGAACGTCTACACCCGCGCCGATGCCATGCAGCGTTATCCGGCGCTCTTGCACGATGCCATGCGCCCCACCAGCAGCATTGGTGCAGCATTGATCCCCACTTACTTGCTGCACGACTTGCAACAACGGGGCGTCTTACTTCCATTGACCACCATGGCTCAGCAGCATCGCTGGAACGATGTTCTGCCCCGCGCTGTTGCGGCCCAATTGCAGCACGAGGGGCAATGGTGGGCCGCTCCTTTGAGCGTGCATTCCATCAACTGGATGTGGGTAAATTTGGAAGTGGCCCAGCAACTGGGTATTACCCATCCTCCAGACACATGGAAAGACTTTGTCCCCATGCTGCAACGCGCCCAGCGCGCGGGCATTGTCCCGATTGCTGTCGGTCCAAACGCATGGGAGCAAGCCTTGCTGTTTGAGCTGATTGCGTCGGGCTATCTGGGAGCGGAGCGTTTTCGCCGACTGTTTTTTGCAGGCCAGCACGCACAGTTTCGCGTCGCGGACCTCGAGCCTGTGTTTGAACGCTGGCAGCAACTACAACCTTTTCTAACGGCCAATGCACCACAGTCGCAATGGTTGCATGCCACCGATCAGGTCGCTTCAGGCAAAGCCTTGCTGCAAGTGGCCGGCAACTGGGTCGAAGGGCACTTGCGCCAAGCGCAACAAAGTGCAGCCACCGCTGGTGTGCGTTTTGATTGCTGGCGTTTTCCGGACACCCAAGCGGTGGTGCACTTCAACACCGATGCACTGGTGTTTTTTGCTGGCAAAAATGTCCAACAGCAACAGGCACAGTTGCAGCTGGCGCAGTTTTTGATGCAGCCGCAAACCCAAGTTGCTGTCAATCATGCCAATGGTGCACCGCCAGCACGCGTGGACATCGATCGTCACACCTTAAGCCGCTGCGGCCAGCGCTCGATCAGCGACATGCGCATGGCCAATACCCGCGACACTTTGCTGCCCAACTTTTTCATGGGTACGGCCAAACACATGGGCCTGCAACAAGTACTGCCACGACTGCTACAAGACAGTCTGCAAGGCGCACTTTCACCCCGCGAAGCCGCCAGCGCCCTGCTGCAAATGCTGCGCAGCGCGCCATCGCAACCATGAAACGTTGGCGCTTCAAACTCACCACCCAAATCGTGATGCTAGTGGCCATCATGGGGGGGGTGTCGGCCTTGCTGACAGCGTATTCGGCCTGGCATATGCAGCGCATCGAAACGCAATACCACAGCCTGCTCAAACGCCAAGCCTTGGCCGCCAACACGGTCGGCTCAGTACGAGAAGCACTGGGCGATGCCTCGTCGCTGGCGCACTCGGTGCTGACCGCACGTTCAGAAGAGACCATGCTCGAAGCCCAGCGCGCCATGTATGAACTGCAAGCGCACTTTGAAGATCAATTAGCGCGCCTGTATCCCTTGCTGCCCGGCAACGACTTTGAACTCGATCGTGTGCTGACCCAGTCGCGCCATGCCTTTGCAGCCGCACACCGTGCGATTGCGGCCACCTTGCGTTGGCGGGGTGACCGGGCACTGCAAGTGCTGGCAGAAATTTACCATCCTGCCTATGAAAAACTGCGCGTCGATCTGGATGCGCTGCGTTTTGTCACACAGCAAAGCTTTGAGCAGGAGTCCTTTGCCATGGCCTCTGCGACGCAGCGCACGTTAATCACGACCACCTTAGCAGGTTGGCTAACGGCACTGTGCATTGCAGCCCTGTCGGCACGTTTTGCCATGCGCCATCTGGCCCAGCCTTTGGTGCGTATGACCCAGCGCATGCGCAAGATGTCGGCTGGCGACTACCAAAGCCCGGTCGAGATTTTGCAGCGTGATGATGAGCTGGGCTGGATATCACAGGCACTGCAGGGATTCGCCCATTCTTTGCGCAACAATGCCTCCATGCAGCAAGAGCTGGCGCTGCAGCAGCGCAACCAGTTGCTCATGGACCAACTGGTGCGCCTGACCAGTGCCATCCCCGGCGCGGTGTTTCAAATTCGTTTTGATGCGCCCCAGACTTTGGCGCTGCAATTTGTCAGCCCGCAGTGGGCTGCGTTGATGGGCTGCCCCGACCCTGTCCCTCAAGACTCGTCTGCCATTGGGCGCATGCTGGCGCAGTTGGACGCCCACGTCACATCGGTGGCTGTGCAGCATTTTCAGCGCAGTGCAGCCACGCAAGAACCACTGGATTTCGACGTTTGCATCACCATGATGGACGGCGTGCAGCGCTGGGTCAAAACGCGGGCCAATCCTTTTCGTGAAGCCGATGGCAGCGTGCTGTTTCATGGTGTTTGGACCGATGTCAGCAAAGAGATTGTGCAGGCTCGCGCCTTGGAAAAAGCCAAACGCCAGGCAGAGCAAAATGCCAATGAGAAATCCATTTTGCAAGCCAGTATCAGTCACGAGATTCGCACACCGCTCAATGCCATTTTGGGACTGACGCAGCTGCTGCTCAAAGCCGATATTCCCGAAGCCCATCGCGAGCAAATCCGCCATGTGCTGCGTGCCAGCCAGCATCTGCGCGGCATCGTCAACGAAGTGCTCGACTTCTCCAAGATCGATGCGGGGCAAGTGCAGCTCGAGAGCACCGATTTTGACTTGCGCGATGTGCTCGATGATGTGGTGGGCATGTGCCGTGAAGAAGCCCAGCTCAAAGGCTTGCATTTGGGCTACAGCGTGGCGCCCGAAGTGCCCTTGGCGCTGCGCGGCGACCCGCACCGCATTGCGCAGATTTTGCTCAACTACGTCAACAACGCCATCAAGTTCACCAGCCGTGGCAGTGTGCACATCGCTTTGCGGCTGGAGCCCTCCAGCACCTTGCACTGCGTTCATCTGCACGTGAGCGTGCAAGACTCCGGGCCAGGCATTCCAGCAGATCGCTTGCCACTGGTATTTGAGCCGTTTCAACAGGCTGACAACTCCATCACCCGGCGCTTTGGCGGCACAGGCTTGGGGCTCACCATTTCGAAGGCGCTGGCCCAACTTATGGGGGGCGATGCCGGGGTGCAAAGCCAGCTGGGGCAAGGCAGTCGCTTTTGGTTCACCGCCAAACTCGAACCTGCCCGCTCCAGCGTCTCACGCCAAGCGCAATCCTCAGACAGCAGTGCTGCGCTTCCATGGACAGGCCGCCGGGCACTGGTGGTGGATGACCACCCAATCAATCGCACCGTGGCACAAGGGTTGCTGCAGTCCATGGGGCTGCAAGTACAGACCTGCGAAGACGGCGTGCAAGCCTTGGAAGTTTTGCAGGCACATGGCACCGGGCATTTCGACTGTGTGCTGATGGATGTACAAATGCCTCACATGGATGGCATGAGCGCCACGCGGGCTTTGCGCCAGCTTGCAGGCTTTGAGCAACTGCCCGTGATTGCCATGACGGCCCACACGGGTTTGCAAGATATTGCCCGTTGCCATGCCGCCGGCATGAACGCGCACTTGGCCAAGCCTTTGCTGGAATCTGCGCTGCAAGCGGTTTTGCAGCAAATCCTGCGAGCGCCGCTCAACGTTGCGGGTAATCACCCCTCGGCATCTGGCGCCCCGCGCATTGACAGCGATGCCCCATCGCACGCCTTGCCAGGTTTTGACCAACGCGCCATCGCGGACTTGCTGCAAGTCTTTGATGCGCCGCAAGTGCGATCTTTGATGGACCAGTTTTGCCAAGACACTGAAGCCCGGGTGCAGATGCTGCAGTCTTACGCTCAAGCCCAAGACTGGGCAGGCATGCGCGCTGAAGCCCACAAACTCAGTGGCACCGCCGCCACCTTTGGTCTGGTCCAATTGGGCGAGCGTTCGCAAGCCTTATCTGCAGCGCTCAAGCAGCCCGATGCCCTCTCTTGCGACAGACTCACCCACGACCTGGCGGAATCTGCGCGCCAAGGTATTGCACAGCTGCGTGCTTACGACCTGACAGCATCAGTCAGCCACCAGCCTTAACAGCTGCCGCGCACCCGGCATTCCGGCACGATCTGACCTTGCGCATCGCGCCACTGCACTGCTGCGCCAGAGCGAGGCGCCGCCGCTGGGGCTGCTGCAGGCGCCGGTGGTGCCACAGTAGGGGCTGCTGGATCGTGCAACACCGTGGACGTTCCGACACCTGCGCCCACGCGTGCGCCGCCCACAGGGACTGAAGCGCCCACACCAGCACTGCCGGTCACCTGCCCACGCTGGTTCACGCCCACACCAACACCTACGGGGCCTACGCCAGTGCCCACGCCTGCCGACAGCCCGCCCGTACCCAGGCCCACGCCGATATTGAACGGGCCAACCGGCACGCCCACACCAACGCCTGCCGAGGTGCTGCAGCCCATGAGCACCATCGTCGCCAACAGCACACCGGCTGCGCCATGCATGTGTTTTTTCATCATGAATCCATTGTGCAAGCCGCGACAAAACCCGGTGAACTACAGGCTGTCACAGTTGAGCGCCATGGTGGCACAAAAAAGCCCTGCGGCTATGAGCACGCAGGGCTGAGGCGAGGCTTAGAGGGTTTTAGATCAACAAAGCATTCACGCGCTTGACGTAGGCAGCAGGGTCCTCTGGGATGCCGCCTTCGGCCAACAAGGCCTGGTCAAACAAAATATGCGCCAGATCGTGGAAATGCACGCTGCCGTCCAGCTTTTTGACCAGCGCGTGCTCAGGGTTCACTTCCAGCACTGGCTTAGATTCTGGCGCCGCTTGACCTGCCTGCTTGAGCATGCGTGCCAGCTGGGTGCTGACACCGTTTTCGGTCACCACCAAGCAGGCGGGCGAATCCACCAAACGGGTGGTCACACGCACATCTTCGGCCTTGTCCTTGAGCGCTTCCTTGAGCTTGGCCAGCACAGGCTTGAAGGCTTCGGCAGCTTCTTCTGCGGCCTTCTTCTCGGCCTCATCTTGCAGCTTGCCCAGGTCCACCGCACCCTTGGCCACCGATTGCAGCGGTGTGCCATCAAAGTGCGTGAGGTAGTTCAACGCCCACTCGTCCACGCGGTCCGTCATCAAGAGCACTTCAATGCCCTTTTTCTTGAATACTTCCAGCTGCGGGCTGTTTTTGGCAGCAGCCAAAGTCTCTGCGGTGATGTAGTAAATGGCCTCCTGGCCTTCCTTCATGCGCGCCTTGTAGTCGGCCAGCGAGACAGACACCGTGTCGCTGCTGGTCGAGGCAAAGCGCAGCAGCTTGGAGATGCGCTCTTTGTTGGCAAAGTCTTCGCCCAGACCTTCCTTGAGCACCGCACCAAACTCGGCGTAGAACTGGCTGTACTTGCCTTCCTTGGCCTTGTCTTCTTCGCTGACCACATCGGTCACGCCCTCAGCATCGGTGCTGGCTTCGTGCTTGTCGTGTTTCGCCAGATCTTCCAGCATGCCCAACACGCGCTTGACCGAGCCATCACGGATCAGTTTCACGTCACGCGACTCTTGCAGCAACTCGCGGCTGACGTTCAGCGGCAGGTCGGACGAGTCAATCACACCCTTCACAAAACGCAGGTAGCCAGGCATCAGCGCATCGGCATCGTCCATGATGAACACGCGCTTCACATACAGCTTCACACCGGCCTTTTTGTCGCGGTGGTAGAGGTCAAACGGCGCCTTCGCAGGGATGTACAGCAGCTGCGTGTACTCGGTGTTGCCTTCTACGCGGTTGTGGCTCCAAGTCAAAGGATCATCAAAGTCGTGGCTGATGGCCTTGTAGAACTCTTTGTACTGCTCTTCAGACACGTCCTTTTTGGCGCGCGTCCACAAGGCGCTGGCCTTGTTTACAGTCTCCCATTCGCCCGTCTTGACCATGCCGCCGGGCTGATCGTTCTCACCATCTTTCCACTCTTCTTTTTCCATCAAGATGGGCAAGCTGATGTGGTCAGAGTATTTGTTGATGACTTGCTTGAGCTTCCAACCATTCAGGAATTCTTCAGCGTCCTCGCGCAGGTGCAAAGTAATGGCCGTGCCGCGTTCGCTGCGTTCGATTTGCTCGACCTCAAAGTCACCCGTGCCGCCGCTGATCCAGCGCACGCCTTCGCTAGCAGCTGCGCCTGCACGACGCGACTCCACCGTGATCTTGTCGGCCACGATAAAGCCGGAATAAAAGCCCACGCCAAACTGGCCAATCAACTGGGCATCGCTCTTTTGGTCACCGCTGAGCTTGTCCATGAACGCCTTGGTGCCACTCTTGGCAATCGTGCCCAGGTTGTCGATGGCTTCTTGCTGGCTCATGCCAATGCCGGTGTCGGCAATGGTGATGGTTTTGGCGTCCTTGTCAAAGGACACGCGCACTTCCAAATTGGGCTGATCGCCATACAGGCTGGCGTCGTTAAGCGCTTCAAAACGCAGCTTGTCGCAGGCATCTGAGGCATTGGAGATCAGCTCGCGCAGAAAAATCTCAGGATTGGAATACAGAGAGTGGGTTACCAAGTGCAGCAACTGTGCAACTTCGGCTTGGAAGGAATGGGTTTGTTTGCTCATGTGTTGTTTGCTGTCTTTGATCAATGGACCAGGATTGACCACCAGTTACCCGGCACTGGCGGCATATGTGGTTGGCTTCCAAAATTTCAAGACATGGAGAGGCGCGTGAACGCGTGGCGGTATTACAACGACCATGGTTTTTACAAATTTAAAAGCGAACAATTCTCAATTAGGAGCAGAATTCATTCGCCCGTGCTGTACGGGCGCTCTTAGTTTTGATCCATGTCTGACGCCATAAAATCATCTAACAAGGCTGGACTGCACTGCGAACTGACACAACTGGCGCTTGCGACCGGTCTGTGTGTTGTGGGTGCATCCGCTTTTGCGCAAGAAACTGCCCTGTCCACTGTCACTGTGCAAGAAAGCGCGATGCCTGCACTCAAGGTGGACACAGCTCCTTCCACCAAGTTCACCGCCCCGCTGATCGACACCCCGAAAACGGTGACTGTGATCAACGAAGAATTGATCAAACAGACGGGCGCGACCAGCTTGCAGGAAGCGCTCAAAGCCACGCCGGGCATTACCTTCGGTAATGGTGAAGGTGGCAATCCCACAGGCGATCAACCTTTTATCCGAGGCTCGGATGCGCAAGGCAGCACCTTTGTCGATGGAATGCGGGACATCGCCGCAGGCAATCGGGAAATCTTCAACCTCGAAACGGTAGAGGTCATCAAAGGCGCAGACTCTGCCTACGCTGGCCGTGGAGGTGCTGGAGGCTCGATCAACCTGAGCACCAAAAAAGCCAAAAATGAAGATTTTGTGGCGGGTGATGTCGGTCTAGGCACTGATCGCTACAAGCGAGCCACCCTCGACTTCAACCGCAAGCTCAACGACACCACGGGCTTTCGTCTTAACGCCATGGCCCATGATGCAGATATCGCAGGCCGCAATGGACCCAAAAACCAACGTTGGGGCATCGCGCCCACGGTGACGTTCGGTATGGGCACCGCTACCGAAGTGACCTTGTCTTGGCAGCACTTGGAGAGCGATGACATCCCAGACAGCGGCAACCCTTATGAAATTGCTACTCCAGGAAACGGCATTTTTAGCAAACCGACTAACGGCGGCAATCGCAACAACTGGTATGGGCTTTTCAGTCGAGATTTCGACCAAGAAAAAAGCGACGTTTTGACTGCTTCAGTCGAACACAAATTCAACGAAACCAACAGCTTCCGTAACAGCACACGTTACTCCAGCGCTCAGCGCACTTATGTTTGGACTCAGCCAGATGACAGTAAAGGCAATGTCGCTAATGGCAAGGTGTACTTGCGCGGCAATGGGCGCGACAGTGAAGTCAGCACCATCCAAAACGTGTCTGAATTCACGGGTCGCGCCCTAGCTGCGGGCCAACAGCATGACTTTGCGGTAGGCCTAGAGTTATCACGCGAGAAATCTGCTTCGCGCAGTGCTAGCGGACTGTCTCCTAACCCAACTAATTGCACAGTTGCTGCATATTGCACATCGCTCTATGCACCAAATAACTATGCAGCCAATCCCATGCCCTACCAGTGGAACGAATGGGAAAAGGGTACCTTTAACGAGATTGATACGATCGCTCTTTATGGCTTCGATACCATCAAGTTAACGCCCCAATGGCTGATTAATGGTGGCTTGCGCTTTGACCACTACACCTTAAAAGCGGCCGGCCCAGAGAGTCGACGCGGCGGCGTGTTGCAGTACAACGCATACAACCGCAAGATCACAGATAGCTTCATTAACTACCAAGTCGGTGTTGTCTATAAGCCTTCAGAAAATGGGAGCATCTATATCAGCACAGGTACGTCTACCCGCCCTGGTGGAGCATCCCTAGGCAACGGCGATGAAGATTTGGCAGTCGCAAAGGATTTGGATGCAGCACTTGAGGCCGAAAAGACCCGAGCTTACGAAATTGGTACGAAATGGGACCTGCTCGATAAGAAACTGGGCCTGACTGCCGCCCTGTTCCGTAACGAAGTTACCAATGTACGAATCACAGATGCCAGTGGCGCAACGGTAGCAGCAGGTAATAAGGTGGTTAACGGCTTGGAGATCGGCTTTACCGGGCAAATCACCAAAGCTTGGAATGTATTTGGTGGCTATACCTATATGGACAGCCAGCGCAAAAAGAATGGCAAAAACACTTATCTCGATGGCAAGCCATTTACCAACACGCCTGAGCACAGTGCAAGCTTATGGACCAGCTATAAACCCATGGCTCAGTTGACATTGGGTTTAGGGGCAACAGCACAGAGCAAGGTTTACCAAGGCTTTAACGACAAAGGTGGAGCAAAGGGCATCAACGGCTATGCCCGCTACGACGCCATGGCCAGCTACCAGTTCAACCCCAATCTGGCGCTGCAGGTCAATGTCTATAACTTGACCGACAAGGTGTATTACA
>JBJEZV010000162.1:6811-11017 GCA_051887595.1 Comamonas sp. | reverse complement strand
GTCTTGGCCGAGCAAGGAATCGCATCGCTGGCGTCAATGCCGATCACGTCTTCGATCTCGGCCTTGGCGTTGTCCGGGTCGGCCTGGGGCAAATCCATCTTATTGAGCACGGCAAACACTTCCACGCCCAAGTCCAGTGCCGTGTAGCAGTTGGCCACGGTCTGGGCTTCCACGCCCTGCGAGGCATCCACCACCAGCAAACCGCCTTCGCAAGCGGACAGCGAACGCGAGACTTCATACGAGAAGTCGACGTGGCCGGGGGTGTCGATCAAATTGAGGTTGTAGACGTTGCCGTCTTTGGCCTTGTACTGCAGCGCGGCGGTCTGGGCCTTAATGGTGATGCCACGCTCTTTCTCGATGTCCATCGAGTCCAGCACTTGCGCCTCCATCTCACGCTCGGCGAGGCCTCCGCAACGCTGGATCAGTCGGTCTGCCAAGGTCGACTTGCCATGGTCAATATGCGCAATGATGGAAAAATTTCGGATGTGCTTCATCAACGATAAGCGTATGTAATTAAAGGGGAAAGCGTGCACTAGGCAAGAAAAAAGGGCGCGTCATACAGCGACGCGCCCTGAACCAACAATCTCTGGCAACTGCGATTGGTTGGATGATCGATTGTAGGCAAAACGGCCCAAAAACCAAGCATCCATTTCCGATGACACGGGCTTTTCAGATCGCCGCAGAGTCAGTTATCAACAATTTATCCACAAACCAATTGTAGGCACTTGGACGCAAGATGCATCACCGTGAACCCCTGCTGGTGCAGCAAGTACTCGCTCGTGCATCGCCTTGGCCGCGCTCATTCACTGGGCATTCTACCCAAGGGCCTAGGTAAAACCACCGTGGACTGCAGTAGTCAGTCCTGCGCAAGGGATAGATGCTTGCGCAGGACAGCTTTGGCAGCTTAGCGTGCGTTGGGGCGAATGAGCACGTACTGCGTCCATTCGCCGCGCCGCACCAGCACATTCACAGGCTTGGCCTTGTCGGCCTTGGCCAGCGCCGCTTCAAAAGCCTTGGCATTGACCACCTCTACATTGGCGATGGCCAGCACCACATCGCCTTCACGCAGACCGGCGCGCGCTGCGGCATCGGTGGCTGCCACGATGCGCACCCCGCCCTTCACGCCGAGCTGGCGCTTTTGCACTTCCGACAAATCGGTCACTACCAAGCCCAATTGCTGCGCCGTCACCGTCGCGCCTGTGCTGGGAGCTGTCTGTGCCTGGGCAGTGGTAGTTTCGTCAGGCTCGATCTCGGCAACGACGATCGACAGATCGCGCATCTGGCCACGGCGGAAGACAGTGATGCTGTTCTTGGTGCCGGGCTTGGTGTTACCCACCAGACGCGGCAAATCGGCCACCTTGTCGATGTCTTTGCCATCGTATTTGACGATGATGTCGCCAGCCTCAATACCGGCCTTGGCGGCAGGCGAGTCAGGTTCCACCGCCGACACCAGCGCCCCGCGCGCCTTGCCCAGACCAATCGACTCGGCCACATCCTTGGTCACCTGACCAATTTGCACGCCGATGCGTCCACGCGTGACCTTGCCGGTGGCGCGCAGCTGGTTGCTCACGTTCACCGCCTCGTCGATCGGAATGGCAAAGGAAATACCCATAAAGCCGCCCGAGCGCGAATAGATCTGGCTGTTGATACCGACGACCTCACCGCGCAGGTTGAGCAGCGGGCCGCCCGAATTGCCAGGGTTGATGGCCACGTCCGTCTGGATGAACGGCAGGTAGTCACCCGTGTCACGCTGCTTGGCCGAAACAATACCGGCGGTCACGGAATTCTCTAGACCGAAGGGCGAGCCAATGGCCATCACCCACTCGCCCACCTTGAGGCGATTCACATCGCCAATCTTCACTGCAGGCAAACCTGTGGCCTCAATCTTGACCACGGCCACATCGGTGCGCTTGTCCGCGCCCACCACCTTGGCCTTGAATTCACGCTGATCTGCCAGCGTCACAATCACTTCGCTGGCGCCCTCGATGACGTGGGCGTTGGTCATCACATAACCATCGCCACTGAGGATGAAACCTGAGCCCACACCGCTGGGGCGCTCTTCTTCTTCCTGACCGGGCTGGGGCACGCCACCGCGCGGCACATTGGGTACAGGCAGACCAAAGCGGCGGAAGAACTCCAGCATCTCTTCGTCCATGCCAGGAATGGCGCGCTGCTGGGCGGAAATTTTCTCGGTCGTGCGGATGTTGACCACCGACGGGCCGACCATCTCCACCAGCTGCGTAAAGTCCGGCAAGCCGCTGACCACGGGGGCAGCAGACGCAGGCAAAGTCGCTGCAGGTGCAGCCGTGGCTTGCGCATGGGCGGCAGGCATCCAGTGACGGACAACGTCTGCCCCGCCGCCAACGGCGACACCAGCGGCAATGCCCAGCGCCACAATGGCGGCATGGATGGGCTTGGGTTGCAAAGAAGGCATTGATTTCATCCTTTCCAAAATCACAGTCTGCACTGCGTGCAGTGACATCTTCTGAAAAACGAACCGCGTTTTGGTTCCCGTTTTTTGTGATTGCACCTGTAGGCACCATCGCCACATGGGGCTGCAAGCGCAATAAAAAAGAGCGCCTATCCAGCGCCCTTATTGGTTTTCAAAGTGTTTTATATTGCAAAACGGCATGCATCAAAGGCAAGCAGCTCTTGTTTTTAAGCATCATCACCAATGCGCGTCCTGTAGATCAAGGGCGCGCACTGCGCGCCGTGAGGCTGGCATTGCGCAAAAACTCTGCCGGGGCTTGCAACGCAGCGCGGCTGGCGTATTGCTGGTGGCTGGCCATCAACGCATCCAGGCGTGGATCGCGCAGCACCGACTCACCGTTTTCGGTCACCACCACGGTTTCGGCCGCAGGCGCGGTCTGGCTGGCCAGCAGCGCGCCGTCTTGCGCAGGCACGCCCATTAAGTTCCAGCCAATGGCCGCAACGGCCGCTACCGAAGCAAAACTGGCTGCCACTTTCCAACGAAACACCGAGGCATTGGCTGCAGGGTCGCGCAGCGCCACCACCGCCGAGTGCGAAGACTCCAGTGGCGCAGCCACTTGTTCGAGCGGAGCAGACGCCAGGCTGAGCGATGGTTCTTGGGCCAGTTGCGCTCGCAAGCCTGTGAGCAAATCGTGTTGGCTGTGGTGCGCCAGATCGGGCGAACGCAACACATCGCCCACCAGGTGGTACAGCTCCCAGCTCGCGCACCCTTGCGCGCTTTCTGCACACGCCAAGGCCTGCTCCAGCTCGTCGCCGTGCAACTCGCCATCCACCAGTGCAGACAGCAATTCCTTGTTCATCTGTTGTTCCATCATGGGTTTACCTGCCGATGTCATACACCACTTACCAACGTTTGCCGCCCTGGCGCTCAAGCAAGGGCTTGACCCGCGCCGAGATGGCTTCTCGGGCGCGAAAAATGCGAGAACGCACCGTGCCAATCGGGCAATTCATGGCCAGTGCAATTTCCTCGTAGCTCAAGCCTTCAATCTCACGCAGCGTGACCGCTTGGCGCAAGTCTTCGGGCAAAGCCTCCATGGCGGCATTCACCGCCGCCGCAATCTCTTGCGCCGCCATCACGGTTTCTGGCGTCTCGTCTGTACTTGGTTCGTTGCGGGGACGGAAAGTTTCGTCCTCGTCGTCGGAAATGTGTAACGCGCTCTCGATCATCACTGGATCGCGCTTCATCTCCATCAGCGCCTTCTTGGCGGTGTTCACCGCAATGCGGTAGAGCCAGGTATAGAACTGGGCCTCACCGCGAAACTGGTGCAAAGCTCGGTAGGCGCGCAAGAAGGTTTCTTGGGCAATGTCTTGCACCAGATCCTGATCGCGCACCATGCGCGCAATCAGGCGCTCAATCCGGCGCTGGTATTTGATGACCAGCAGCTCATAGGCACGTTGGTCGCCTGCCACCGTGCGTTCGACCAATTGCAGGTCACTGTCAGATGAAGAAGCTGGCGCAGAAGGAAGATTCATGAAGGCGGATGGGCGCAAAAGCGTGGCGACAAGCTGCGCTCAACGTCCGGTGGAAAGCGTGTCATCTTGCGGCACTAAGGCAGACGAATATACCGCACGCCGCAGATCTCCCCACCGCGCAGGCGCCCAATGGGCCTGCAACAACCACCAGTGTCGGCGCCCTCGCGCATCTTGCGCTTGCACCACCAGCAGCTTTTGCCCATCGGCCAGCACGTGCATCCCAGACAGCAGCACTTCATCGCC
>JBJEZV010000162.1:0-6711 GCA_051887595.1 Comamonas sp. | reverse complement strand
CCGCCTCCAGCATTCACCGGAGACGGGCGTCAGAGGCAGACACAGAAGGCAGAGTGCACCTTCTGCTTGCATGGTTTAGATACGCTTGAAGATCAGCGAACCGTTGGTGCCACCAAAACCGAAGTTGTTCTTCAGTGCCACATCGATCTTGGCATCGCGCGCCACATTGGCGCAGTAGTCCAGATCGCAATCGGGATCTTGGTTGAACAGATTGATGGTGGGAGGAATCTTTTGGTCATGGATCGCCATGACCGTAAAGACGCTCTCAATACCACCAGCGCCTCCCAGCAAGTGACCGGTCATGGACTTCGTTGAGCTGACCACGGTCTTATAAGCCGCATCGCCCAGCGCAGCCTTGATGGCATTGCTTTCGTTCTTGTCGCCCAGTGGGGTCGATGTGCCGTGTGCGTTCAGATAGTTAATCTGGTCGGGATTCACACCGGCATTGCGCATGGCGTTGAGCATGGCGCGGCGGGGGCCGTCCATATTGGGCGCCGTCATATGACCGGCGTCAGCACTCATGCCATAGCCGCCCAGCTCCGCGTAGATCTTGGCGCCACGTGCCTTGGCGTGTTCGTACTCTTCCAGCACCAGCACGCCCGCACCTTCGCCCAGCACGAAGCCGTCGCGATCTTTGTCCCAAGGGCGCGAAGCGGTCTTGGGGTCATCGTTGCGTGTAGACAGCGCACGCATAGCAGCAAAGCCACCGATACCCAATGGGGACACGGTCGACTCAGCGCCACCGGCGACCACGATATCCGCGTCGCCGTATTCGATCATGCGCCCTGCTTCACCAATGCAGTGCAAGCCGGTCGTACAAGCGGTCACCACCGAGAGGTTGGGGCCCTTGAAGCCATGGCGCATGGAAACGTGACCAGCCACCATATTGATGATGGAGGCAGGCACGAAAAATGGGGTAATGCGGCGAGGGCCGCGATTGGACAGTTCGATCTGGGTGTTCTCGATCAGGGGCAAGCCCCCGATACCGGACCCGATCACGCAACCGATGCGAGTAGCAAGGTCATCGGACAAGGCTTCGCCCGTAGGCAAGCCTGCGTCCTTGACCGCTTGTTCCGCTGCCGCAATGCCAAAGTGAATGAAGGAGTCCATGGTGCGCGCATCTTTGGCGCTCATGTAATCCTCCACGTTGAATCCCTTGACTTCACCTGCAATCTGGCAGGAGAAATTCGAGGCATCAAACTTGGTGATGCGGTCAATGCCGGACTGGCCGGCCAAAAGATTGGCCCAGGCGTCAGCCACCGTGTTACCCACGGGGCTAATACATCCCAGGCCGGTCACGACAACGCGACGACGGCTCATGCGTTCTAACCTTATTTTTATCGCTCGGGTGCGTACAGACCTAAATTAGGCCTTGTGGTGGGTATTGGCGTAGTCGATGGCGTTTTGCACCGTCGTGATCTTTTCAGCGTCTTCATCGGGGATTTCGATGCCGAATTCATCTTCCAGGGCCATCACCAGTTCGACCGTGTCCAGGGAGTCAGCGCCCAGGTCAGCCACGAAGGCCTTTTCGTTGGTTACTTGAGACTCTTCAACGCCGAGTTGTTCAGCAATGATTTTTTTGACACGTGCTTCGATATCGCTCATGGTTTCCCTCAGGGGGTTGTGAATGAACCCGCGATTCTAGCTGCTTCAGGGATTGCCCCTTCAACCAGCTTGCCGTCGCGAGGAAACGGCATAACTTTCACCAATTTACATGTACATGCCGCCATTGACATGCAACTCGTGACCAGTGATGTAACCGGCCCCTTCCGAAGCCAAAAAGGCCACGGCGTTGGCAATGTCAGATGGCTTACCCAGATCGCCCATAGGGATCTGTGCGGACAGCGCTTTTTTCTGTTCTTCAGGCAAAACCGCTGTCATATCCGTAGCAATAAAGCCAGGCGCCACGCAGTTTACCGTGATACCACGACTACCCAGCTCGCGTGCCAGCGCACGGCTCATGCCTGCCACGCCAGCCTTGGCTGCAGCGTAATTGGCTTGACCTGCATTGCCCATCGCTCCCACCACACTGGTGACGCTGATGATGCGGCCAAAGCGCTGCTTCATCATGGGACGAATAGCCGCACGGCTGAGTCGGAAAACTGCCTGCAAATTGGTGTCGATGACGGCGCTCCAGTCATCGTCCTTCATGCGCATGGCCAAAGTATCTTTTGTGATACCTGCGTTGTTAACCAAGACGTGCAGACCACCGTCATTCTTGACGATCTCATCGATCAGAGCATCTACGCCTGCCGCGTCGTTCACATTCAGGTTCACGCCACGGCCACCTTTGGCAGCCAAGGTTTCAGTGATGCGCTGGGCACCAGCATCGGTGGTGGCAGTACCGATCACGGTATAGCCACGCTCAGCCAGTTCCGCTGCAATGG
This sequence comes from Comamonas sp., assembly GCA_051887595.1. Taxonomy (GTDB): domain Bacteria; phylum Pseudomonadota; class Gammaproteobacteria; order Burkholderiales; family Burkholderiaceae_C; genus Comamonas. The sequence goes on along the minus strand of JBJEZV010000162.1, from coordinate 4,324 downwards.
CCGCGCCAATGCCGCGCGAGGCGCCAGTCACCAGCGCGATTTGTTTTTTCTGTTCGGTCATGCGAGCAATTCTTTCACTTCGGCCAAGGTCGCGGGATCATACAAAGGCGCCCCCACCAAATCCGCATCAATGCGCTTGGTCATGCCTGCCAGCACCTTGCCAGGGCCGCACTCTACCAAATGCGTGATGCCGCGCGCCTTCATGGCCTGCACGCATTCCACCCAGCGTACGGGGCCAAATGCTTGACGGTACAGCGCATCGCGGATAGCGCCAGCGTCGGTTTGCACTGTCACGTCGATATTGTTGATAACCGGGATCTGGGGGACAGCCAACTCCAGCGCATCCAATGCAAGCTTGAGCTTTTCAGCGGCAGGCTTCATCAGACTGGAGTGAAACGGCGCCGAGACCGGCAGTGGCAGCGCACGCTTCGCACCTGCTTCCTTGACAGCCGCACTGGCGGCCTCGACGGCAGCCTTAGAACCTGCAATGACGGTCTGACCCGGGTCGTTGAAATTCACAGCTTCTACGACTTCAGCGCCACCCAACTGAGCCGTCATTGCCGCACAGACTTCCTTGACCTTGTCCGCAGGTAAACCCAGCACGGCTGCCATGGCGCCTGTACCCACAGGAACCGCTTCTTGCATCGCTGCAGCACGCAGACGCACCAAAGGCGCGGCCTGAGACAGGGTCAACACACCTGCTGCCACCAGGGCCGAATATTCACCCAACGAGTGCCCTGCCACAGCCGCAGGCATGGCACCACCTTCAGCCAGCCAAACGCGCCAGGCAGCTACACCAGCCACCAGCATCACGGGCTGGGTGTTGGTGGTCAGCGCCAAATCTTCCTTAGGGCCGTTGTGGATCAACGCACCAATGTCTTCACCCAAAGCTTGGGAAGCTTCCTCAAGGGTCTGGCGCACAGCGGGGTGGTCACCCCATGCGTCCAACATGCCCACCGACTGGGAGCCTTGGCCGGGGAAGACAAATGCAAATTGCTTCATATACGGTCACTCATTCTTGGTCAAAACAGGTCTTAGTTCTTTGAGAATCAAAGGCTAAGAGCTACATAGTCAGGAGCACAGCACCCCAGGTAAAGCCGCCACCCACGCCTTCAAGCATGACGGTCTGACCCGACTGGATCTTGCCCGAACGCACGCCATGGTCCAGCGCCAGTGGAATCGATGCGGCCGAGGTATTGCCGTGCTGGCCCACCGTCACGATCACTTTGTCCATGGGCAGCTTGAGCTTGCGTGCCGTGCTTTGCATGATGCGGATATTGGCTTGGTGCGGCACCAACCAATCGATATCGGCTTCGGTCTTGCCCGCCTTTTTCAGCACTGCATGTGCTGCTTTCTCCAGCACGCCCACCGCCAGCTTGAACACCGCCTGTCCATCCATGGTCAACAAAGGCGAGCCCAGAACTTCGCCACCTTTGACATTGCCGGGCACGCACAAAATATCCACATGCTGGCCATCGGCATGCAAGTCTGTAGCAAGGATGCCAGGCTGCTCGGAAGCTTCCAGCACGACTGCGCCCGCACCATCACCAAACAACACGCAGGTCGTGCGGTCATTGAAGTCGAGAATGCGGCTGAACACTTCAGCACCCACCACCAACGCACGTTGGGCGCCGCCGGAACGGATCATGGCGTCTGCGACAGACAATGCATACACAAAGCCGCTGCACACGGCCTGCACATCGAATGCTGGGCAACCATTGGCGCCGAGCTTATTTTGCAAAATGCACGCGGTCGACGGAAACACCATATCGGGTGTGGAGGTCGCCACGATGATCAGGTCAATGTCCTTAGCTTGGACTCCGGCCGCTTCAAGCGCCTTGCGCGAAGCATGCAATGCCAGATCACTGCTGGACGTTTGATCATCCGCAAAATGGCGCGCCTCTATGCCGGTGCGCTCAACGATCCACTCATGGGAAGTTTCGATCCCGCGTTCTGCCAATTGGGCTGCCAGATCATGGTTTGTCAGGCGGCGCTCCGGCAAATAGCTGCCGGTGCCGATGATGCGTGCATAGCGTGTCATGTAGTCTCAAGCCGCCGTGGCACCTGCGGAAGAACTGCGGGCAGCAGCCTCCAAAACAGGCGCTGTCTGAGCAATTCGACCCTGCACACGGTCTAGAAGGTTATTGCGGGCTGCATCATAAGCGCGGTTCAGCGCGTGCTCGTAAGCAGTTTGATCAGCAGATCCGTGGCTCTTAAAAACCAAGCCACGCAAGCCCAGCAAGGCGGCACCGTTGTAACGACGGTGGTCCATGCGCTTCATCAGCGCTTTGAGAACAGGATACGCCAAGATAGCTGCAAATTTCGTAAAGATATTGCGCTTAAATTCTTTCTTCAAGCCGCCAACGATCATCGAAGCCACGCCTTCAGAAGCCTTGAGCGCCACATTACCAACAAAGCCGTCGCAGACGACGATGTCTACACCGCCCTTGAAAATATCGTTGCCTTCCACATTGCCAATAAAGGCAATGGCTTGCGCCTCTCCGGCGCTGCGCAGCAGCTCCCCCGTGCGCTTGATGACTTCGTTGCCCTTGATGGCCTCTTCGCCAATATTGAGCAGACCCACCGTAGGTTCCGTGTTCTGGGCATTGAGCGACGTCACCAAAGCAGAACCCATCACCGCAAACTGCAGCAAATGCTCAGGCTGACAATCGACATTGGCACCCAAATCGAGCACCGTAGTCGCGCCACCTTGGTCATTGGGCATTTGCGTGGCAATCGCAGGGCGGTCAATGCCATCCATGGTCTTGAGTAAATAGCGCGAGACCGCCATCAATGCGCCAGTATTGCCTGCAGATACGGCTACCTGGGCCTTACCGTCCTTGACTTGCTGGATGGCCACGCGCATGGACGAATCCTTTTTGCGGCGCAATGCCACTTCGACCGGATCGTCCATGGTCACCACCTCAGAAGCATGCACCACCTCCGCCCGCTCATGGGCTTGCCACGCAGACATGGCCTGCGGCAGCCCGACAAGCAGCAAACGCGCCTCGGGGTGGGTGGAGAGGAATTGGCGGCACGCGGGGAACGTGACGCTAGGGCCGTGGTCGCCGCCCATGCAATCGACTGCCAGTGTGATCATGAATACTTACCGGTGTACTGCAAAGCCAAAGCAGAAATAACTAGCATTAAAAAACAAAAGCCCGAGCTACGAGTAGCTACGGGCCTTTGAACAGTTAAAGCGCTATTAGGCTTCGGACTTGTTCTTCAGCACTTGACGGCCACGATACACGCCGTTGGGGCTGATGTGGTGACGCAGGTGCACTTCACCAGTGGTCGCTTCCACAGCGATACCAGGCACATTCAGTGCGTTGTGCGAACGGTGCATACCGCGCTTGGAGGGGGACTTTTTGTTTTGCTGAACAGCCATGATGGCTCCTGAGTCTTGAAAGGGTTGGTGAAAAACGCGATCAGCCCATTAAAGACACGAGGGGGTTTCGCGCGAAGCCCCTGATTATAGCTCAAACCCCTGAAACAAAGCCAGCCACCCCAAACTCCCGGGCACTATCCTTGCTGCGACCAAGGGAACACCTGTCTTACGTTTTATCCCGCGCAGCAACCTAAGTTACCGTTGCAGAACAAAAAACCGCCTCTCGGCGGTGGCACTGATCACTAAAAGAGGTCAGTCTTGTGCGCCATTTTTGCGCAGCCCGGCCAACACTGCAAATGGATTGGTCTTTTCCTCACTCACCAGCTGGAAGTCTTCCGTGCTGGCGGCCATGGGCACTTGTACGGGACATTCATCGTGCATGGGCACCAAAGGCAAGCCCATGATGAGTTCGTCTTCGATCAGCTCGCGCAGATTGAAATCTTTGCTCAGCGCCAGCAGATCTTCTTCGACCTCATCGTCCATGGCTTCGGCGGTGGCTTCATCTTTCACAAAGCGAAAGGACTGATCCACCTGCACATCGATGTGGGCCACGCCCAAACAGCGCTGACACACCATGGGCACTTGGGCGTCGGCCTCAAGGTGCAGCCAGTAATGACCCGGACCTGCCATTTCAGGCACATGCTCGCCTTCGGCATACCAAGAAACTTGCAGGCCTTCGACCGCATCCTGCGCCTCATCGGCTAAACGCTCGAAGGCAGATAAAGGACTTTGTCCTTCCAATGTGGCGCCCGCCTTAGCAAACGCGGCCACATCAAGGTGATCCAGTGAAAATTCCTTGCTCATGGCGGCAGTGTAAGAGAATCCGCTTATGTCTGAATCCACCCCCCTGCAGCGCCCCTTGATCCTGGGGTCTACCTCGCGCTACCGCAAAGAGCTGGTGCAGCGCCTGAACATTCCGTTCTCCACCCACTCGCC
>JBJEZV010000161.1:9045-11036 GCA_051887595.1 Comamonas sp. | reverse complement strand
GCAGGCACGCGAAACTCTTCTGCAGCCCAGGCGCCCAGATCAATGGCTTTGCAGCGCTGGCTGCAAAATGGACGCGAGCTGTTGCTGGGTGCAAACAAGCTGGGGCCTCCACAGGTGGGGCATTGCACGGTGGGAGGGGTAGAGGTGGAATCGCTCATGGCCTGAAGTCTGGCACAAGCGCCGCATCAGGCGCACAAAGTGATTTCGAAAGCCGCGTTTTCCGTGGTCGATTGCAAGCTGCCATTTTCCTCGTTGGGTCGCACCAGTCGGACCGACACCATGAGGCGGTTGGCGCTGATCTCTGGGATCAGGCCTGTATCAGCGGCAATGCGCAAACGCAGCAACTGGTAGGACTTGCCAGAGGGCAGCGACTGCTGGAAATGGCCGTTGGTAGCCGCCACTTTCTGGGGGCTGCCGGTTTCACGCAACAGGCTCAGCAACAAGCTCAAGGCATCTGATAGCGCCTTGAAGTTGGATGTCCACTGCTGCAAATCGGCCTGGCGCCGATCGGCGGGGTGGTTTTGCCAGCGGTGGTAGGCCGGCAAGTCAAAACTGCTGGTGCCGCCCGGGATGTTGATGCGGCTGCGGATCGACATCAACCAGTCGATTTCAGTCAGCGCATGGCCAGTCTTGCCGGTCTGTGCATGCAGTGCGCCATAGCACTTGTCGAGCTGGCTAATGATATTGTCGAGCATGTCCTGCGCAATGGCAGGATTGTCACGCAAGCCTTCAAACAGGTTTTTGTGGCGTTCAAGGTCGCGCAGCAGGTCGGACTTGAGATCCGCACGTGCTGCAACTTCCATGATTTCAAACATCGTAGCCAGCGCAAAGTGGTGATCTACGGGCGACTCGCGCGTGACGAGTTCGAACAAACGCCGAAACAGTTGTTCCAGTCGCAAATAGGTGCGTAAGCGTTCGTTGAATGGGTACTCGTAAAGAATCACGCTGGCCTTATCCCGGTGTGCGCAAGCGAAAAAATGGGGCGTCGGGCGTCTCACAGCAAGGCGCAAAGCCAATTCTGTGAAACAGGAACCACCATCATAGCTGTAACCATGCCGAAATTGATAGCACTTCTTCACGTAATCCTGCTAAATCTAATCCATCGTTGTAGATCACGCAGTCTGCAGCTGCATTGCGGACGCTGCGCGGGGCTTGGGCGGCCATGATGCGTTCGACTTGTTCGGGTGGCAAACCACTGCGCGACACCACACGCTGAATTTGCGTGGCGGGTTCGCAATCGACTACCAGCACTGCATCAACCTGTGAGCGCCAGCGGCCCGACTCGACCAGCAAAGGAATGTCCAACACAATGCAGCGCACGCCACAGGCTTCGGCTTGCAAGGCCTGGCGCTCGATCAAACTGCCCACTAGAGGATGAATGATGGCTTCGAGCTTTTCGCGCGCCGAGGGGGCTTCAAAGATGCGCTGACGCATGTAGGCGCGGTCCATAGCGCCCGTTGCATCGATGGCCTGCTCGCCAAATGTCTGGGCAATCTCAGCCAGAGCCAGACCATTGGGAGCCGTGAGGCTGCGTGAGATCTGGTCTGCATCCACCAGTGCTGCGCCCATTTTTGCCAGCATGGCGCCGACCGTGCTTTTGCCGCTGCCAATCCCGCCGGTCAAACCTATGCGCCGCGCGCGTTGCTGCATTCCATTCATAGCATTCCTATTGCGAAAACCCCGTGCGCCGTCCAACGCAGGCCCCAAGCGACCAATCCCCCGAGCACCAAAAAAGGTCCAAACGGCAGGTATTGGCCGCGGCTGAGGCGGCCTCGCCACATCAGCCAGCCGCCGACCAAGGCACCGGAGATGGAGGCGACCATCAACACCGTAAACAGCGCAGGCCAGCCCAACCAAGCGCCCATAGCGGCCAGTAGTTTGAAGTCGCCATGGCCCATGCCTTCCTTGCCTGACCACCATTTGTACAGCTGGTAGACGCTCCACAGCATGCCATAGCCCAAAGCCGCGCCCCAGACCGCATCGTGCAGTGC
>JBJEZV010000161.1:2392-8945 GCA_051887595.1 Comamonas sp. | reverse complement strand
GGCTGCTCCGCTGCAGCGCAGCGGCGGCGCAGCAGCCACCAACCCAGCAAAGGCAGGTGCACCAGCCAACGCTGCTTGGAGGTGCTGCTGCTCTTGGTTTGCATCGTGTCGATGTCTGCGCCAGCTTGTTGCTGGGCATCTGCAGTAGGCAGTCCCAAATAGTCGCGGCACTCCGCACGCCAACGGGCTTGCAGGAGCAGCGGCATTTGCGTGACCCAATGGTTAAGGACATTGCCCACCACCAATCCAGCCAAGGCGGCCAACGCGACGCCAACGAAATGCAAACTGGCACTCACACCATATGTCCCAAAGTAAAAAGAGGCAGATACATGGCAATCACGATCACCCCAATCATGCCGCCCAGCACCAGTATCAAAGCCGGTTCTAACAAGCTGGACAGCCGCTGCACGGCAGTATCCACGGATTCATCGAAGAAGTCGGCAGCTTTGTGCAGCATGGTGTCCAGCGCGCCGGATTCTTCTCCCACAGCGACCATCTGCCGCAGCATGTGAGGAAAAATAGGATGTGCCTGCATGCTCTCTGAAAAGCTTGTGCCGGTGGTCAGTGTCTGGCGCAATTGTTGCGTTGCTGCCGCATACTGGCTATGCCCTGCAGCTCCCGCAACCGACTCCAGCGCTTCTACCAGCGGAATGCCCGCACTCAGCAGACTCGCCAAGGTCCGACTCCAGCGCACCAAACAGGCGTTGCGCCACAAGCGGCCCAGCAACGGCACATGCAGCGCCAGGGCTTCTAGGCGCTGGCGGTAAGCGCTGTGCCTGCGCCACAACTGGGTGGCGACCATGGCACTGGCAAGCCAGCCCAATAGCAGCCAAAGCCCATGCTGGCGCAGCCCATCGCTCAAACCCAGAACCGCGCGCGTCAGCTGGGGCAGCTCGGCACCGAAAGAGGCAAACACGCTTTCAAACGCTGGGATCACATACACCAAGATCACGGCCACTACGCTCAAAGAGACCAGCAACAAGGCTGCTGGATAAGTCATGGCCGTGCGCAGTCGGCGTTGCAAGCGCTGGCTGTTTTCTAAATGCACTGCCAGCCGCTCCAGCATGAGGTCCAGTGTGCCGCTGCTTTCGCCCGCCTCAATCAAATGTAGGTACAGCGGACTGAAGTACTGTGGGTACTGGGCCATGGCGGCATGCAATGCGTGCCCCGCCGTCAGTTCGTGGCGCAGGTGCTGCAGTGCGGCGCGCAGCGGAGCCCGGCTTTGGCTGCGATGCAGCATGTCCAGGCACTGCAACAGCGGCACACCTGCTTTGAGCATGGTGGCCATTTGCCGTGTCATGCGTGCAATGTGCCCTTGCTGGCGCAAGCGGCGTCTGGGCTGCGGGTGGCTGCGTAGGTGCGTGAGCCAAACGCCTTGGTTGCGCAGCGTGACCAGCGCCTCTTGATGGCTATGGGCGTGCTGACGCCCGCGCACCAACTGCCCTTGCTGATCGCGACCTTGCCACTCAAAGAGGTGTTGGGGGGTGTGAGACATGGCCTGCCTTAATCCAACGTGGTGTTGGCCAGTACTTCATCGAGCGTGGTAATGCCCGCCTGGACCTTGCGCAAGCCGTCTTGGCGCAAAGAAGCCACGCCTTCGCGCGCAGCTTGATCGCGCAATGCCGCCACGCTGGCGCCTTGTAGCAGCAACTGCTGCAAGTCGTGGCTTATAGGCAGCAGCTGGAAGATGCCAATGCGCCCTCGATAGCCGTGTGTGCAGGCCGCACAACCTTTGGCTCGGTAAAGCTGCCAAGGCGTAGCAAGCGCAGCCTCCGTAAAACCCGCTGCGCGCAAGGTGCATGTGGGCAACTGGTGGGGTTCTTTGCATGTTGGACACAGCCGACGCACCAGTCGTTGGGCGGTAATGAGTGTCACCGCAGCCGCTAAGTGGAAAGCTGGAATCCCCATGTTGATGAGCCGTGTCAAAGCAGAAGTCGCATCGCTGGTATGCAAGGTCGACAGCACCAAGTGGCCTGTCTGTGCGGCTTTGACCGCTATGTCGGCGGTCAGTGCATCGCGCACCTCACCGACCATGAGCACATCCGGGTCCTGCCGTAAAAAGGCGCGCAGCACGGTGGGAAAGTCCAGCCCCGCTTTGTCTTGGATGTTGACTTGGTTCACCCCTTCCAGATAGACCTCGGACGGGTCTTCGACGGTGCAGATATTGATGTCGGGTTGATTGAGTACATGCAGACAGCTGTAGAGCGTGACGGTTTTGCCTGAGCCGGTGGGTCCGGTCATCAAGATCATGCCGTGGGGGTGCTGCAATGTGTGGCGCAGCAGGTGTTGCTGGGCGTCATCCAGGCCTTGGGTGCTCCAGTCCATGTGCTCGCGGTGAGCATCCAGCAAACGGATGACGATTTTTTCGCCGAACAACGTCGGCAGCGTCGACACGCGCATATCCAGGCGCTGCTCGGGCGTCAACGCCAGCTGGATGCGGCCGTCTTGCGGCAGCCGCTTTTCCGCAATGTCCAAGCGTGCCAGCACTTTGATGCGCGAAGCGATGCGGTATTGGGCCTGCGGCGGTGGATGGGCCATGTTCAACAGCACCCCGTCGATGCGAAAACGGATGCGATAGCTGTGCTCATAGGGTTCAAAGTGCACATCAGATGCCCGGCGCCGCACAGCTTCTTGCAGCAATTGGTGCAGAAACCGGACCGTAGGCGCATCGTCCAGAGCAGTGCCAGTTTCCGCTGTGGGTGACGCCTCTGGCGAGACGGTGGCCAGGCTCATGGACTCCAGCGACTGTCGCAAGCTGTCGGCCAAATGTTGGTGCGGTTGCTCCACCATCTGCAGGCGCTGCTGCAATTGGTCGATGGCGGCCACTCGCCACTGGAGCGGCCAAGCGCAGGCAAATTCCAAAGCTTGTCGTGCCAGCAGGTCGCTGGGGTCGGCAATGGCCACCACGATCTGGCTGCCCAACTGGGCCAATGGGGCGGCCAGATGGCGTCTGCACAAGTGCGGCGGTAGCACATCCAGAAGTTGCGCTTGCACTGGAAAGTCAGAGAGATCGACCTGCGGGCATGCTTGGTGCTGCGCCAAAAAACGCGCCAGTGCATCGGCGCTTATGGCCTGCTGCTGCACGAGGCTTTCGAGCCAATTGCCGCCTTGTTGCTGGGCGTCATAAGCCTGTTGTGCCTGCGCGCTGGAGATGTGCTGTGCCTGTGCCAAGGCGCGCAACATGCGATGGCGGAACCAGGCCGCCGTAGGTGAGGGGTCGAGCGTCAGCATCGCGCATGGTCCAAAGTTAAATGCTTTGCATGCTGTCGCGAACCCATGGGGCTGTACATATAGAAAAAGCCTGCAGGTGCAGGCTTTTGCGTTGGTCGCGACCCAAACGGGTTGCGAGATGGGCGAACGGTGCCCAACGAAGCAATTAGGTACGGCGCAGCAGCAGTTGTGCGGCCAGTTGTTGCATGGCTTGCGTATAGGCATTGTCAGGCAGTGCCTGCAGTGCGTCGATGGCGCGCATGGCCTCATCGTGGGCAGCCTGTCGTGTGGCATCCAATGCACCCGTGGCTTTGACGATGCGCAAAATGGTGGGCAGGTCTTCGGTAGAGCCTTGCTCAATGGCCTTGCGCACCAAGGCTGCATCGGCTGCTTCGGCGCGTTGCATGGCAATGATCAAAGGCAAGGTGCATTTGCCCTCGCGCAGATCGTCGCCGAGGTTTTTGCCCATTTCATGCGAGTCGCCATCGTAGTCGAGCACGTCATCAATGATTTGAAAGGCAGTGCCCAGTGCTTGTCCGTAAGTGGCGCAGGCCGCTTCGACTTCTGGCGATGCCCCCGCCAAAATGGCAGCAATCTGCGTGCTGGCTTCAAACAACTTGGCCGTCTTGGAGCGAATGACGTGCAAATACCCTGCTTCATCCAGCGAAGCATCGTGGGTGTTGATGAGCTGCTGGACTTCGCCTTCTGCAATGACGTTGGTGGCGTCTGAGAGCACTTGCAAGATACGCATGCTGCCCACTTCCACCATCATCTGGAATGAGCGGGTGTGCAAAAAGTCGCCCACTAACACGCTGGCAGGGTTGCCAAAGGATTCATTGGCCGTAGGACGGCCACGGCGCATGGTGGATTCATCCACCACATCATCGTGCAGCAAGGTGGCGGTGTGGATCAGCTCCACCACGGCCGCCAAGATGTTCTTATGCGTATGGGTGTGCCCGAGGGCGTTGCTGACCATCAGCAACAAGGCCGGGCGCAGACGCTTGCCACCTGCGGCAATGATGTAGTGCGAAATCTGACCGATCAGGGGAACGCTGGTAGTCAAACGCTGGGCGATGACGGCGTCCACTGCTTGCATGTCTGGAGCGATCAGCGCGAGCGGGTTGGGTGTATGTGTTGCTGTAGTCAAGGTAATGCCACCTAGAGAGGGGCTGATTATAGGAAGAGCTTGGCCATGACCTGTTGGGGGATATGGTTGAGCGTCGACGAGCGACAAGGTTTTTGCGTACAATAGCGGGCTTCTGTAGAAATTCGTCTACGGAGACTCAAGAATCGAAAGAGGTTTACATGTACGCGGTCATAAAAACCGGTGGCAAGCAGTATCGCGTTGCCGCTGGCGAAAAAATCAAGGTAGAACAGATTGCTGCGGACGTAGGCCAGGAAATCGTGATCGACCAAGTTTTGGCAGTTGGCAACGGCGCTGAAATCAAGGTTGGTACACCCCTGGTGTCCGGCGCTACTGTGAAGGCAACTGTGGTTGCTCACGGCAAGCACGACAAGGTGCGCATTTTCAAGCTGCGCCGTCGTAAGCACTACGCCAAGCACCAAGGCCATCGCCAGCAGTTCACAGAACTGCAAATCGTGGCGATCGCCGCTTAATTCCCAAGGAGCTAAGTCATGGCACAGAAAAAAGGCGGCGGCTCTACGCGCAACGGACGTGATTCCAAGCCAAAAATGCTGGGTGTGAAGGCCTTCGGTGGCGAGTTGATCAGCGCAGGCTCGATCATCGTGCGTCAACGTGGCACTAAGTTCCACCCCGGCGCCAACGTTGGCATCGGCAAGGACCACACTTTGTTTGCTCTGGTGGAAGGCCATGTCTCTTTTGAGACCAAGGGCGCTCTGTCCAAGCACACAGTCAACATTACGCCTGCTGCTTAATTAGCTGCTCGCGTCATTTGACACCACAAAGCCCCGATGCGTCGGGGCTTTGTTGTTTTCGCAGGGACGCACAATGTCCTTGCACAGCAGGTCAAGGCCCTCCTTGGCTTATGCTTTCGGGCCGGCGCGCAGCGTGCCAGTCTCTCTAATGAATCACGGGAAAGCCTCATGAAGTTCGTCGATGAAGCCTATATTGAAATTGCCGCGGGCGATGGTGGTAATGGCGCAGCCACGTTCCGACACGAAAAATACAAGGAATTCGGCGGACCAGACGGAGGTGACGGTGGCCGAGGCGGCCATGTCTATGCCGTGGCCGACGTGAATTTGAACACCCTCATTGACTACCGTTATTCGCGCCGCCATGAAGCGCAGCGCGGTGAAAACGGCATGGGCAATGACATGTTTGGTGCCGCGGGCAAGGACATCACATTGCGCTTGCCAGTGGGCACGATCATCATCAATGAAGAAACCGGGGAAGTGATGCACGAGCTGCTCAACCCTGGTGAAAAGATTGTGCTGGCCCAAGGTGGCGACGGTGGATTCGGTAACCTGCGCTTTAAGAGTGCGGTCAACCGCGCGCCACGTCAGAAAACTCCTGGTCGTCCAGGCGAGCGCTTTAGCATCAAGCTGGAACTGAAGGTCTTGGCCGATGTGGGCTTGCTGGGCATGCCCAACGCGGGCAAGTCGACGTTCATTTCGTCTGTGTCTAACGCGCGCCCCAAAATTGCCGACTACCCGTTCACCACCTTGCATCCCAATTTGGGTGTAGTGCGTGTCGGGCATGAGCAAAGCTTTGTGATTGCCGATATTCCAGGGCTGATCGAAGGCGCGTCGGATGGGGCAGGTCTGGGCCATCAATTCCTGCGCCATCTGGCACGCACGCGTTTGTTGCTGCACATTGTGGATTTGGCGCCGTTTGATGACGGCGTGGACCCCGTGGAGCAGGCCAAGGCCATTGTGCAAGAGCTCAAGAAATACGATGAAGAGCTCTACAACAAGCCACGTTGGTTGGTGCTCAACAAGCTGGACATGATTCCTGCCGAAGAGCGCGCGGCCAAGGTCAAAGACTTTGTCAAGCGCTACAAGTGGAAAGGGCCGGTGTATGAAATCTCGGCCTTGGCGCGCGAAGGTACAGAGCGCCTGGTGCAAGACATCTTCAAGCACGTGCAGGTGCAACAGAAGACCGAGCAGCCCCAGGAAGCAGAGTACGATCCACGGTTTGCGGGCGATGCGCCCGAGTAAACGCCAATTTCGATTGGTTTGTGAATCCATCGCTTCTGGCCATTGCCCAGCAAAGGCGGGAGCGCTTTAACGCTCTGAACATGTCTTCCCGTGTATTGCAGGATGCGCGCCGCATCGTTGTCAAAGTTGGCTCGAGTTTGGTGACCAATGAAGGTCGTGGCTTGGATGAGGCCGCCATCGGAGAATGGGCGCGTCAACTGGCCGC
>JBJEZV010000161.1:0-2292 GCA_051887595.1 Comamonas sp. | reverse complement strand
GAGCGTTATCTGAATGCCCGCTCGACGCTGCTGACCTTGCTCAAGCACGGTGTGGTGCCGGTCATCAATGAAAACGACACCGTGGTCAACGATGAGATCAAGTTTGGTGACAACGACACGCTCGGTGCTTTGGTGGCCAATCTGGTCGATGCCGATGCCTATGTGATCCTGACTGACCAAAAAGGCTTGTACACCGCCGATCCTCGACGCAACCCCGATGCCCAGTTTGTGCACGAGGCGCAAGCTGGAGATCCGGCACTGGAGGCCATGGCGGGCGGCGCGGGCTCCAGTGTGGGCACTGGCGGTATGTTGACCAAGATTGTGGCGGCCAAGCGCGCAGCCGGTTCTGGCACTTCCACCGTGATCGCTTGGGGTCGTGAGCCTGATGTACTGCTGCGCTTAACTCAAGGCGAAGCCATTGGCAGCTTGCTGCTGGCACCCACCCACAAAAACCAGGCACGTAAGCAATGGATCAAAGACCATTTGCAGCTGCGTGGTGCTGTCACTATTGATGCGGGGGCCGTGGCCAAGCTGCGCGACGAAGGCAAGAGTTTGCTGCCCGTGGGCATGATTGGGGTAGAGGGTGATTTCTCTCGCGGTGATGTGATTGCGGTGCGCGATACCGCAGGCCAGGAAGTGGCCCGTGGATTGGCCAATTACTCCAGCGCTGAAGCACGTTTACTGTGCAAGCATGCATCGTCCGAAGTGGAGCAGTTGCTGGGTTACCGGGGTGAGCCTGAAATGGTGCACCGTGACAATATGGTGGTGGCGCACTGAGCGACTTGCCCGCGCATTCTTCGCAAGTCACTTTTTTCGACAAAAAAATCCCGCCTGTGCAAGCACGGCGGGATTTTGCTTTTTCACGACTGCACAGGGGCGTCGTTCTGCGGATCTGGGTCAAAGCTGGCGCCGGGAGGTAACTCTAAGCCCGGTGGCTGCAGCAAGCTGCTGCGTAAAGGGGTGCTGGGCGTTTGGAGCGGCAAGCCTTCAGTGGCGTTGTGCTCTCGTGGGCGCATGCCGCTGCGCAGGTAACGGTTGCGCTGCAACTCAGAGCGTGGAATGTAGCGGGCCAGCTCGGTCAGTGCCATTTCGTAGACACCGCGCTTGAATTCAACCACCACGTCCAGGGGCACCCAGTAATCGTTCCATCGCCAAGCATCGAATTCTGGATGGTCGGTGGCGCGCAGATTCAGGTCCCAGTCATGGCCTAGCAGTTGGAGTAAAAACCAGATCTGCTTTTGGCCTTTGTAATGACCTCGCGCATCGCGACGTATGTAACGATCCGGCACCTCGTAGCGCAACCAGTCCCTTGTTCGGGCTACCACGCGAACGTGGTCGGGCTTTAACCCCACTTCCTCATGCAATTCGCGGTACATGGCTTGCTCGGGTGTCTCTCCCCGGTCAATACCGCCCTGCGGAAACTGCCAGCTGTGGGTACGAATTCGTTTGCCCCAGAACACCTGGTTCTTCTGGTTGAGCAGGATGATGCCGACGTTCGGGCGAAATCCGTCCCGGTCAAGCATAATCGAACCCCAATTTTCTATATTGCGTTCATTATGCACGGCAGTCTGTGCTGAGCAAGGCTGCTGCTGCGATATCCCGCTGAAAACCCTGCCTCATGAAAGCCTCCCAATTTCTCATCTCCACTCTCAAAGAAGCTCCGGCAGACGCCGAAGTGGTCAGCCACAAGCTCATGATGCGTGCGGGCCTGATCAAAAAGCTGGGTGCTGGCATTTACAACTACATGCCCATGGGCTTGCGCGTGATTCGCAAGGTGGAAGCCATCGTGCGCGAGGAAATGAACCGCGCCGGTGCCATGGAAGTCACCATGCCCGTGGTGCAGCCTTCGGAGCTGTGGGAAGAGACCGGCCGTTTTGACAAGATGGGGCCTGAGTTGCTGCGCATTCAGGACCGCCACGGCCGTGACTTTGTCATCCAGCCCACGTCTGAAGAAGTGGTGACCGACATTGCACGCCAAGAGTTCAAGAGCTACAAGCAGCTGCCCAAGAACCTCTACCAGATCCAGACCAAGTTCCGCGACGAGCGCCGCCCTCGCTTTGGCTTGATGCGGGGCCGTGAGTTCACGATGAAGGATGCGTATTCCTTCGACAGGGACCGCGACAGTGCCCAAATCAGCTACCAGACCATGCGCCAAGCCTACCAGCGCATTTTTGACCGCTTTGGTTTGCAGTACCGCGCCGTGCGTGCAGACTCGGGCGCTATTGGTGGCGACTTGAGCGAAGAGTTTCAGGTGATCGCTTCGACCGGTGAAGACGCCATCGTCTACTGCCC
>JBJEZV010000160.1:2719-11126 GCA_051887595.1 Comamonas sp. | reverse complement strand
CGGGCATTCCGTGTAGCTGCGGTATTTGGACAGCAGCACACGGATGTGCATCTTGTAGGTCTTGGTTTCCAGGTATTCGAAGAAGCGACGAATGCCGTACCACTGCTTGTTCCATTGGCCTTTCCACAGGGGCGAGCCTTCAATCACCCAATGTTTTTGTTCAGCGGTGAGCTTGCTCCAGGCGATGTCACGGGGAATGCCCTCGGCCTCTGCGTGGCGCAACAGGTCGTCTTGGATCTCTTTCCAGCCTGGTGTCTGAATCGGCTTGATTGCGCCCGTGCGTAGCGTGAGCTTTTCGTTGGGAATCACCAATCCCCAGTCCACCCCAATGACGCGGCCAAAACCACGGCAAGCTTCGCACGCACCCACGGCCGAGTTGAATGAGAACAAGGAGGGCATGGGCTCGGTATAGGTCAGATTGCTTTCAGGGCAATGCAGTCCTTGCGAGAACTTCCACAAATAGGGCTCGCCTTCTTCGGGCATGACATGCACCACCACGCGCCCTGAGCCGCGCTTGAGCGCCACTTCGATGGCCTCAATGGCTCGTGCGCGCTCTACACGGCTGAAACGGAAACGGTCGGCCACCACGTCCAGCACCTTGATCTTTTCGGGCGGTGCGGCCTTGGCTTTCTTGCCTTTGCTGGGAATTTCTTCAGCCGCATGCGGGCGCTCGACTTCGCGTTCGGCTTGTACCTTGGTAAAGCCACTGGCGGACAACCACTGCTCGACTTCTGCTTGCGTAGTGTTGGACGGCAGCTCGACCGGGAAGGTCAGTGCTATGCGTGGATCGCCTGCAGCTGCGCAGCGCTGCTGCAGTTGTGCATAAATGGTTTCCACGGTGTCATGCTGCACCGGCAGGCCCGTGACCTTGTCGTACAAATGGGCCGCGCGCGCGAACAAGAGCTTGAGGTGGTCATTAAGCTCCGTCATCGTCCCTACGGTGGAGCGTGAATTGCGCACCGGGTTGGTCTGGTCGATGGCAATCGCAGGCGGCACGCCTTCGACACGGTCCACGGCCGGTTTGTCCATGCGGTCAAGGAATTGGCGTGCGTAGGCGCTGAAGGTCTCGACATAGCGCCGTTGGCCTTCGGCAAACAGGGTGTCGAAAACCAGGCTGGACTTCCCCGATCCGCTCGGGCCGGTCACCACGGTCAATTCTCCCGTGTTGATGTCCAGGTCCACGTTTTGCAGGTTGTGCTGGCGGGCGCCACGGATGCGAATCTGGCCTTGGGTCATGGTGTGCTACGCAAAGAAGAAGCTTGAAAAGCAAGCGGCTGATCATTCTAGGCAGGGAGCCACCGTTTGTCGGTCGCTGCGGGGAAAGCGCGTGCAGTTTTTGCTGGTAAGCAAAAAGGGCTTGTCTTTGCAGACAAGCCCTTGGCTGGCATCCAAGCGGGTGAATTTACTTGCGCTTGGTCTCCAGTGCGCGGTTGAGGCCCAGTGCCAGCAAAGTACATGCGGCACCAGAGAGCAGGTAGCCACCCACCGCCATCGATCCAAAGTGCGAGGACAGGTACAAGGCCACCAAGGGCGCAAAGGCAGCGCCCAGCAGCCACGCCAGATCGGCAGAGTAGGCAGCGCCGACATAACGCAGGCGGCGGGAGAAGTTGGCCGTGACAGTGCCGGACGACTGGCCATACGACAGGCCAAGCAACACAAAGCCCACCAAGATGAACACGTTTTGCCCGTCAGAGCCACCGTTAAGCAGCATGGGGGTTGCCAAGCTAAAGAGGCCGATCAACACCGCCATGGCGCCCAATGTGTTGCGGCGCCCGAAGTTGTCGGCCATCCAGCCCGAAATCACGATGGCAGCACAAGCGAGCATAGCGCCCAGCACCTGCATCCACAAAATCTGCACCACAGAAGCATCGCCATACAGCGTCATCCAAGAAAGCGGGAAGACGGTGACCAAGTGGAACAAGGCAAAGCTGGCCAGTGCAGCCAACGCACCGAGAAATACGTTGCGACCTTCACCACTGCGGGTGAGTTCAAAGGTGCGGCTGGGCGAGAGCTCCAAGTTCTTAAACAGGCTCGCATAGGCATCATCGGCCACCAAACGCAGGCGTGCAAAAAGCGCCACCACGTTGATGGCAAAGGCCACACAGAAGGGATAACGCCATCCCCAGGCAATGAATTCCTCGTGCGTCAGTTCGCCGTGAATGAAAGCAAACATGGCTGCTGCCACCACAAAGCCAATAGGCGCGCCCAGTTGTCCAATCATGGCGTACCAGCCGCGCTTTTCCTTGGGAGCGTTCAGGGCCAGCAAGGAGGGCAAGCCTTCCCAAGAGCCACCCACGGCCAAGCCTTGGGCAATACGCAATCCAACCAGCCACCAAATGGCAATGACGCCAATGCTTTCATAGCTGGGTAGCAAGGCGATGCCCACCGTGGCACTGCCCAGCAAGAACAAAGCAATCGTCAGTTTGACGGCCATGCCCCAGCGACGTTGCACCAGCATGCCCAACGCGGTGCCAATGGGGCGCGCGATAAAAGCGACGGCAAACACCGCAAATGCCGCCAGCATGCCGTCTAGCGTAGAGAGAAACGGAAAATAAACGTGCGGAAAAACTAAAACACACGCAATACCAAAGACAAAGAAGTCAAAGTATTCCGATGTGCGCCCGATAATGACGCCGGCAGCAATTTCTCCCGGAGTAACATTCTCATGGCCGTGTACTTCGGCGAGCTTTTGGTCAATTGATGCCTGACCTGCAGTTGCGGCAGTTGGTGCAAATCCTGTCATAGATACAAAGCTCCTCGAAACGATGCACCACTTTTACGCCGGTAAATACAGACCAACAATCGTGTTTTAACTGTCGATACTGTAGGAGAAGGGTTTGTTGGTATTAAAATGATACTTTTATGTATCAAAGACCCCAGTAGTAACTAGGGGTTGAATGTCGCAAAGATGCCCCAATTTAGGGCTCCCATTGACATTCATAGATTACTTTTTCTAATTTCAGTACTTCCTGAAATATCAATGGTTTAGGCTCCGTTTGTCCGGATTCTGGGGACACTTTGGCAGGTCAAGCGCCTACGTAAAGACATCACGCGGCACTGCGTTGAGGCGTCTATCGCGAGAAGAAGATCGCTGAGAAGAGTAAATTCGGCAGGTTTTGTAATCCGCGTTAACACCTAACAACGCGCGTTTTTCGCGTAAACAGCATGCCTAAATCCACGGAAACCCGCGGGCCAGCTTGGCTCGCTGCGGCAGCATTGCTTGCAACCCTGACCGGGTGCAGCAAGGCCGTCGTACTTAATCCCGCAGGGGACATTGCTGCTCAGCAAGGCGACTTGGTAGTTACTGCCACTTTGTTGATGCTGATCATCATTGTTCCCGTGATCCTGCTGACTCTCTTGTTTGCCTGGAAATACCGCCAGTCGAACACAGAAGCCGAGTACGACCCTGAATGGCATCACTCCACCGCTCTTGAGCTGGTGATCTGGAGTGTGCCGCTGATCATCATCATCGCTTTGGGCGCTCTGACTTGGATCAGTACTCACAAGCTGGACCCCTACCGTCCGCTGGACCGGATTTCCGCTACGAAGCCCTTGGATCCCAACGTTAAGCCATTGGAAGTCCAAGTCGTAGCGCTGGATTGGAAGTGGATGTTCATTTACCCTGAACAAGGCATTGCAACAGTTAATGAAGTGGCAGTTCCTGTGGATCGCCCGGTGCTGTTCAAGCTGACTGCTTCGTCCACCATGTCTGCGTTTTATGTGCCTGACTTCGCTGGGATGATCTATGCGATGCCTGGTATGGAAACTCAACTCAATGGCGTCATCAATAGAGAAGGCGTGTTTAAGGGGTTGAACTCGCATTACAGCGGGGCAGGCTTCTCGGGAATGACCTTCAAGATGCATGGTCTAAGCAACGATGGATTCGATGCATGGGTCCAAACAGCTAAGAGCGAAAACTCTGAACTGAATCGTGAGACTTACCTGGAGCTGGTGAAGCCCAGCGAACGTCACCCTGTGACGCGCTTCTCTTCTGTACAGGAAGGCCTGTACGACCGCGTGCTCAATATGTGCGTGGAAGAAGGAAAGATGTGCATGCACCACATGATGGCCATCGACGCTGCTGGCGGCGCGGCCTACATGAAGGCGGTGGGTTTGAACCTGCCTGACGATGTGTGTTCTGTCGCAAACGCTGACCAAGTGGTGGCCCTGTTGGACCAACGCTCCGAGGCACAGCAGTAAGCCGTTGACAGTAGAAAGGCTGGCTGCTGCCGGTCTTTCTGCCACTTAGCAAGAGACTCAATATGTCTGGAAATACAACCTTGCCCCACGATCCGCTTATTGGGCGGATCAGCTGGGACTCCATACCGATGGCGCACGAGCCCATCGTGTTGTGGACTTTTATCGCTGTGGTGCTTGGCGGTCTGGTCGTACTGGCTGGTCTGACCAAGTTCAAGCTGTGGGGCCCATTGTGGCGTGACTGGATTTGCTCGATCGACCACAAGAAGATCGGCATCATGTACATCATCTTGGGTATCGTGATGTTGCTGCGCGGCTTTGCCGACGCGGTGATGATGCGTATCCAGCAGGCCATGGCCTTTGGTGACAACCTGGGCTATTTGCCTCCTCACCACTACGACCAGATTTTCACGGCGCACGGCGTGATCATGATTTTCTTTGTGGCCATGCCTTTGGTCACAGGTTTCATGAACTACCTGATCCCGCTGCAAATCGGCGCGCGTGACGTGTCCTTCCCCTTCCTGAACAACTTCTCCTTCTGGATGACCACCACTGGTGCCATCTTGGTGATGGTGTCGTTGTTCTTGGGTGAGTTCTCGACATCGGGCTGGCTGGCATTGTCGAATCTGGGCAACCAGAATCCGGGTGTGGGTCTGGATTACTACATCTGGGCGCTGCAGTTATCGGGCGTAGGTACGACGCTGTCGGGTATTAACCTGATCGTGACCATCGTGAAGATGCGTGCTCCTGGCATGAACCTGATGAAGATGCCAGTCTTCGTCTGGACTTCGCTGTGTACCAATGCGCTGATCGTGGCTTCGTTCCCGATCTTGACTGCGGCTTTGGTGCTGATGTCCATGGACCGTTATTTCGGTACCAACTTCTTCACCAACGAGCTGGGCGGCAACCCCATGCTGTACGTGAACCTGATCTGGATCTGGGGCCACCCTGAGGTCTACATCTTGATCTTGCCTGTGTTCGGTATCTTCTCCGAAATCGTGGCAACGTACTCCAAGAAGCGCTTGTTTGGCTACACCTCCATGGTGTATGCGACGGTGTGTATTACGGTGCTGTCGTGGTTGGTGTGGTTGCACCACTTCTTCACCATGGGCTCCGGCGCGGCGGTGAATACCTTCTTCGGTATCACCACGATGATCATCTCGATTCCTACGGGCGCGAAGATCTTCAACTGGCTGTTCACCATGTACAAGGGCCGCATCGAGTTCAAGCCTCCGATGATGTGGACCGTGGGCTTTATGTGTACCTTTGCCATCGGCGGTATGACTGGCGTGTTGCTGGCTGTACCACCTGCTGACTTTGTGCTGCACAACTCCCTGTTCCTGATTGCGCACTTCCACAACGTGATTATTGGTGGTGTGGTGTTCGGTCTGTTGGCTGGTATCAACTACTGGTACCCCAAGGCATTTGGCTACAAGCTCAATGAGTTCTGGGGCAAGGTGTCCTTCTGGTGCTGGCTGATCGGCTTCTGGATTGCCTTTACACCTTTGTATGTACTGGGTCTGATGGGTGTCACACGCCGTGTGAGCCACTTTGATGACGCTTCGTTGCAAATCTGGTTTGTGATTGCTGCCGTGGGTGTTGCCATCATCGCCGCAGGTATTGGCGCGTTCATCCTGCAATTGATCGTGTCGTACTTCCAACGTGACAAGAACCGTGACCTGACTGGCGACAGCTGGGGTTCGGGCCGTACCTTGGAATGGGCGACTTCCTCGCCTCCTCCTGTGTACAACTTCGCCAAGACTCCTGTGGTGCACGACATCGACGCATGGTGGGACATGAAGAAGCACGGTTATCAGCGTCCGACATCGGGCTTTGAAGACCTGCACATGCCTAAGAACACAGGCGCTGGCTTTGTGATCTCCATGATCGCCATGGTGCTGGGTTTTGCCTTGATCTGGCATATCTGGTGGCTGGCTATCGTGTCGTTCGCAGGCGTGATCTTGGCTTCGATCATTCACACCTTCAATTACAACCGCGACTACTACATCCCTGCATCTGAAGTGCAGGCGACAGAAGACGCACGTACTGAGCAGCTCGCACGCCATGGCTAATACATCTATTCAAGCGGGTCAGCGCGAGTACCATCCCGCGCACGAACCACATCCAGAAAACGGAACATCGCTGGGCTTCTGGCTGTACCTGATGAGCGACGTGCTCATCTTCGCGGCCCTGTTTGCCACATTTGGTGTGTTGGGCCGTAGCTATGCGGGTGGCCCTACTGGTGCCGAGCTGTTTAGCTTGGAGCTGGTGGCCATCAATACGGCCTTCCTGCTGCTGTCATCGCTGACTTTCGGGTTCGCGATGCTCAACAAGCAGAAGAAGAACGTGAACGGTACATTGGGTTGGTTGGCTGTTACAGGCCTGTTGGGATTGGCTTTCTTGGCTGTGGAAATTTATGAGTTCGCTCACATCTACAGCATGGGTGCCACGATCCAGACCAGCGCTTTCTTGTCTTCGTTCTTTACCTTGGTTGGTACGCACGGTCTGCACGTGAGCTTTGGTTTGATCTGGTTGGTTGTTCTGATGATTCAGATCAAGCAAAAGGGCCTGATTCATGCCAACGTACGTCGCCTGAATTGCCTGTCTATGTTCTGGCACTTCTTGGACGTGGTCTGGATCGGTGTGTTCACCTTTGTATATCTGATGGGGGTGCTCTAAATGAGTGCACACAATACTCACGCAGCTCATGGTGACCACCACGAGGAGCATGACGATCTGCACGTCACCTCGGGCGAGTACATCAAGGGCTTTATCCTGGCTGTCATCCTGACCGTTATTCCCTTCTGGCTGGTGATGGCTGACGTGATCCAAGATCGCGCTACTGCTGTCATGGTGCTGGGCCTGTTTGCTGCGGTTCAAGTGATCGTGCACATGGTCTATTTCCTGCACATGAATGGCAAGATTCAGGGCGGCTGGACCATGATGACAACGATCTTCTCCATAGTCTTTGTGGCCATCACCATTGCCGGTACCTTGTGGGTGATGTTCCACATGAACACCAACATGATGCCTTCGCACGCGGAACTGCCTGCGCTGAGCCAGCCTGGCGCGATACAGCCTGCATCCGTGCAGCCTGATCCTGCCACGCCAGCAGCAGTGCAATCGCACGGGGCTCATGCTCCCAACTAACCATGGTTGAATCCACGAGAGCGCGTGAGCGCTCTCGCTCCACCTTGCTAAAGGCGGTGCTCGCAATTGCGGGCATCGCCCTTTTTATTTCTTTCATCAGCCTTGGCACCTGGCAGGTGCAGCGCAGGGCGTGGAAGCTGGATCTGATCGAACGCGTCAACCAGCGGGTCCACAGTGCGCCAGTGCCCGTGCCATCGGCTCCGATGTGGCCGCAAGTGCAGCGAGAGACGCATGAATATCTGCCCTTAAAAGCGCAGGGGCAGTGGTTGGAAGGCCGCAGTGTGCTGACACAAGCGGTCAGCGATCTGGGCGCCGGATTCTGGGTGCTGACCCCCTTGCAAATGGGCGATGGCACGCAGTTGCTGGTCAACCGCGGTTTCATCCCAACGCAGCAACGCCAAGCATTTGCGCAGCGTATTGCCAGTGCGCCGCAAGATGCCGCGGGGGAGACGGTCACGGTCACGGGCTTGTTGCGTTTGAGCGAGTCCAAAGGCGGTTTTATGCGTGACAACGCACCAGCAGAAGACCGCTGGCATTCGCGTGATGTACAGGCCATTGCCCAAGCCAAAGGTCTGACGCAAGCCGCGCCCTTTTTTATGGATGCGGGTTTGCCGACCGAGACTGCGCCCGCCACGTGGCCGCGGGCTGGGTTGACTGTGATTCAGTTCACCAATACCCACGCGGTGTATGCATTAACCTGGTACGGGCTGGCACTGATGGTGCTGGGCGCTGCTTGGTTGGTGGTACGCCACGAGAAGCGCAAGCGTTTGACGTAGGGGCGATGCTCGCATGCCTATAGATGTTCTCAGTGTAGCGCTTGAGGGCACATAAACAAAAAGGCCGCAGATGCGGCCTTTTTCATTGGAGATCCTTGGAGATGGCAACGCAATGGGCGCGGAGCCCATGCGCGTGATCAACCCATCAAGTAGTGGTCAATCAGCAATGCCGCAAATACGCCGCTGAGGTGCAGTAGCGAGAAGCGGAAGGTTCTGCGCGCCAGATCATCGGAGTAGTTCATCCACAGGCGCAGCGCGTAGTAGCTAAAGCCCAGGCACAGCAC
>JBJEZV010000160.1:0-2619 GCA_051887595.1 Comamonas sp. | reverse complement strand
AAGGTCGCCAGCGTCAGCCACATGGTCAGCGGATTGGTGAACACCAGCAAAATGGCTGCACCGACTGTGCACAAAATGGCCGAGAAAGCCAGGGCCTGATTGGGCGAGAGCTCACCCTTGGCCGTGGGGCGCCAGCTGGTGCGCTTCATGCGCGCATCGATGTGTCGCTCTACCAAGCAGTTAAAAGCTGCCGCGGCGGCGGACACCAGCCAGATGCCCACGCAGGCAATCGCCATATCGCCCAGCTGCGCCAGTGTGGGCAAGCCAGGAATGGCCAGCACCATGCCGATCAAGGCGCAAAACACGATCAATTGCACCACGCGTGGCTTGGTTAGCGCGTAAAACTGGCTCCAGCGAGAGCCAGCGGTCTCACTCAAGGTCTGTGCATTCATGCAGAAATTCTCCGTGCGTCTGTAGACGCATCTGTTGGGTGGTCACGGGCCGTGGCGCTGGGGCTGCGTGTGGCCGCCAGTGCCCACGTCATCACGGTGACCAATGCGGCTGCGCCGCCAGTGTGCAGCACAGCTGCGATCAGGGGCCAATCCAACACCACGTTGGACAAGCCGGTCAAAAATTGCAGGCCCATCAGGCCCAGCAGCCATTTGCCTTGGATGTGCAGCGCAGGATGTTGGCGCATGCGCCAAGCCACGGCCACGACTGTCACGATCACCACATAAGCGAGCAAACGGTGGGCATAGTGAATGGCCGTGAGTGCGGCAAAGCTGATATGACTGCCGTCAGATAGCAAACCCAAGGGACGCCAGATTTCAAAGGCCTGAGCGAAATCCATATTGGGCCAGAAGCTGCCTTGGCAGCTAGGGAAATCGGTACAGGCCAAGACAGCGTAATTGGTGCTGACCCAGCCGCCCAATGCCACTTGGGCAAACAGCAGGCCCATGCACCACCACAGCGCGCGGCGCAAGCCTGCAGCGATGGTCGCAGGTGGTTGCTGAAGCACAGCCTGCTGGTGGCCCACCGCTTGCACGCACAGCAATACCAAGAGGATCAGGCCGCCCAGCAAGTGCAACGTCACGATGGCAGGAAACAGTTTCATGGTCACCGTGAGTGCGCCAAAAGCCCCCTGCACCAGCACCCAAAACAGCGTGAACGCTGCCCAAAACGGATGGCGTGGGCCATGCAGCGGGGTTTTGCGGTGTTCGCGCCAAGCCAAAACCATCAGGCTGATGATGAGCACCCCCACCATGGTCGCCAAATATCGGTGGATCATTTCGATCCAGGCCTTGCTCAGCGTCACCGGCCCTGTGGGCATGGCGGCTTCGGCCGCAGCAATATCGGCACGCGCGCCGATGGGACTGGAGCTGCCATAGCAGCCGGGCCAATCTGGGCAGCCCAGGCCTGAATCAGTCAGGCGCGTGAACGCGCCAAACATCACCAAGTCAAAGGTCAGAAACAAGGTCAGCAGGCCCAGGGCCTGCAGGCGGCGTGCCGAGCCTGCACCGCGATTGCGGCGCCACACCCACCACAAAGGTCCCAGGGCAATAACAGCGCCCAAGGCCATGAGTTCGAGCAATGGGGCTAAATCGTAAAGAGGCTGTTCGCCCATCAGCACTCCTCAAGCATTGGCTGAAAACATATCCGACGAAAACTGGCCCAGTGCGATGCCGCGACCGAGCCAGGGGGAGCGTCTCCGAAATGCCCAAGCGGTGGGCGATGGCAGCTCGTCTGTGCAAGCTGGCCGAATGCGTTGATCCGTCAGCCAAACGGGTGACAGTTTGCCCGCAGGCGCGCGTGCGCCAATCGGGCAAAACCTTGATCTGGCGCTGATTCTATATTTCGCTCAGGGGCTGTGCAGACATGCGCTGCAAAGCTGGGGTTGGTCAGTGCGGGCTTGTGGCAAAAAGAGAAGCTAGTTGCCTTTGATGCACAACGTTTTCCGTATTTTTTATATCGGAAAACGTTGCCAATCAATGGCTAATAGCTCTCTTTTATGGGGTTGAGCGTGCCTCGGCCAGCAAAGCAGGCAGTTGCGCCATGTCATCAAAAACACGGCTGGCGCCCGCATCCAGCAAGGCTTGCGGTGTGGAATGGGCGTTGCGTTGGGGGCAGTAGCCCCAGACGGTTGCGCCAGCCCGCACACCCGCAGTGAGGCCGGGAACCGAATCTTCAATCACCAGGCAGCGTTCAGGTGCAACTTCCAGCGACGCAGCGGCGGCCAGGTACACATCGGGCCAGGGCTTGGTGCGCGGCAGATCATGCCCGCTGAAAACGTGCGAACCAAAGTAGGGCAGCATGCCCACTTTGTCCAGCTGCATCAGCACCTTGGGCTTGTCCGCCCCAGATGCCACCGCGATCTTGCCGTCAAGCATGGTGTGCACTTGGCGCACGGCCTCTACCGCGCCTTCAATGGCCACCAGTTCTGCGCGCAGGCGTTCGTTGCGGCGCTCGTAGAACGTGGCCATCCAGGCATCGGTCAAGGGTTGGCCGGTTTGCGCTTCGATCAGCGCGGTTTCACTGCGCACGGTCTTGCCGATGAAGATGCGCATGCAATCGTCTTCAGACAGTGCCCAGCCCGACTCGTTGAGCATGGCGTGCAGCACGCGGTTGGTGATCAGTTCGCTGTCGACGAGTACGCCGTCGCAGTCAAACAAAATGGCATCG
>JBJEZV010000159.1:0-1508 GCA_051887595.1 Comamonas sp. | reverse complement strand
TTCAGACAGCGGCTGCATGAGATCGTGCGCAGAGACTGCTCTGACATTCGACGGGCGTTTAGAGGTCGGACTGTGCTGCCTGAGCTTGCGCAGCAATTCGGGCTCAGCTGCCTTGGCCGCTTGCGAAGCGTCTGCCACGAACTGTGCAACGCCCTCCTGCTCGATGGCTAAAAACGCGCACTCCAACGCTGCTTTGTCGGTGTCAAACAACTCATCCCACACGGTTGAAATGCCCGCTTCATCTACCACTTCCAGCACCCACTGGGTAGTGGGAGTGCGATAGATCTGGATTTGCAAGCGGTGCCTATCTGCTTCATAGATTTGCGAGAGGGGCGAATGGATGAGCTCAATTTCGTCAGTCATGGAGTCAATTTTGTGGCAGGTGATCGGAGCCATTAGAAAACAAAAAAGCCCGCACCGATTCGATTCGGCGCGGGCTTTGCGGAGGCTATTAGCCTTTGGGTTTACTTGCGTGCCGGAGGCACATCCGTACAAGACCCATGCGCCACTTCCGCCGCCATGCCGATGCTCTCGCCCAGCGTCGGGTGCGGATGGATCGTCTTGCCGATATCCACGGTGTCTGCACCCATCTCAATCGCCAAAGCAATCTCACCAATCATGTCGCCCGCATGCGTGCCGACGATACCGCCGCCGAGGATACGGCCGTGGCCGTGGGCTTCTGGAGAGTCATCAAACAGCAGCTTGGTAAAGCCTTCGTCGCGGCCATTGGCAATAGCGCGGCCAGAGGCTGCCCATGGGAACAGGCCCTTCTTGACCTTGATACCTTGCGCCTTGGCTTGGTCTTCGGTCAGGCCCACCCATGCCACTTCGGGGTCGGTGTAGGCCACGGAAGGAATCACGCGGGCGTTGAAGGCGGCAGCCGCCAGCTCCTTGTTGCCCTGCAATTCACCGGCGATGACTTCAGCCGCCACGTGCGCTTCGTGCACCGCCTTGTGCGCCAACATGGGCTGGCCCACGATGTCGCCAATGGCAAAGATGTGCGGCACGTTGGTGCGCATTTGAATGTCCACACCAATAAAGCCACGGTCGGTCACGGCCACGCCAGCGGCTTCGGCGCCGATCTTCTTGCCATTGGGCGTGCGGCCCACGGCTTGCAAGACCAGGTCATAGGTCTGGGGCTCAGGCACTTTGACGCCATCCTTGGCAGGCTCGAAGCTCACCTTGATGCCTTCGGGCGTTGCTTCAGCAGCCACAGTCTTGGTGTTGACCATGATGTTGTCAAAGCGGTGGGCATTCATCTTTTGCCAGACCTTGACCAAGTCGCGGTCAGCGCCTTGCATGAGGCCGTCCATCATTTCCACCACGTCCAGGCGTGCGCCCAGTGTGGAGTAAACGGTGCCCATTTCCAGACCAATGATGCCGCCGCCCAAGATCAGCATGCGCTTGGGCACGCTCTTCAAGTCCAGCGCGCCGGTGGAGTCCACCACGCGGGGGTCGTTGGGCATAAAGGGCAGATGCACGGCTTGCGAGCCTGCAGCGATGATGGC
>JBJEZV010000158.1:0-11385 GCA_051887595.1 Comamonas sp. | reverse complement strand
TACGTGATGGGGCGGACTTGCAAGCTGGCACGGTGATCGCCCATGTGCAAGGCAGTGCCCGAGCCATTTTGAGTGCAGAACGTGTGGCCTTGAACTACCTGTGCCACCTCAGTGGCGTGGCTACAGCCACGGCTTCCATCGCTCGCGCTATTGCTGGCTATGGCACGCGCATGACATGCACGCGCAAGACCATGCCGGGGCTGCGCATGCTGCAAAAGTACGCGGTGCGTGTTGGCGGAGGCAGCAACCACCGCTTTGGCCTGGACGACGCCGTACTGATCAAAGACAACCACATTGCATTGGCGGGTGGCGTGGAGCAAGCGGTACAACGTGCTCGCCAAGGCGTGGGCCATATGGTCAAGATTGAGCTGGAGGTGGATACCCTGGAGCAGTTGAAGGTGGCGCTGGCATTGGGGGTGGATGTTGTGCTGCTGGACAACATGGGCATTGAAGACATTCGCACCGCCGTGGCACTGTGCAAAGGCAAAGCCATCACCGAGGCGTCGGGGCGCATCACTCCCGAAACCGCCGCAGAGATTGCCGCAACTGGCGTAGACCAAATTGCGGTGGGCTGGGTCACACACAGCGCTAAGGTGCTGGATATTGGACTGGATGCCTGACATGCGCCGCCTTGCAATCATCGCTTGCGCTTGGGCAGCTGTGCTGTCCTTGGCCGGCTGTGGCAATCAGAAGGCTGACGACGGAATGGCACGCTTTCAGCGCCAAGAGCCTGTGTCCATCGTGGTGACCTTTCCGCCCGGCGGCGGCACAGATTGGCTGGCGCGCAAGCTGGGTGCTGAACTGCAGCACAAGTTGGGCGTGCCGGTCGTGGTGGAAAACAAGCCCGGTGCCAGCGGCAATATTGGTGCCAAACTGGTGGCGGAGTCCAAGCCTGACGGCGGCACGCTGTTGATGGTCAACAGCTCGTTTGCTATCAATCCGGGCGTGTACAGCCGTTTGGACTTTGATCCGCGCAAGGATTTTGCGGGCGTGATCAACGTGGCGTTTATACCGTCGGTGCTGGTCGTGCCTGCGGCCTCAGACTGGCAAACTTTGGCCCAAGCCTTGCAGCAGGCCAGCGCGCAAAATCCATTGCCCTTTGCCTCTTGCGGTAATGGCACGCCCCAGCACTTGGCCGGAGAGATGCTGGCCAAGGCCCGGGGCGTTTCGCTGCAGCAAGTGCCGTACAAGGGTTGTGGCCCGGCACTTGCTGCAGTGGCGGGCAATCAAGTGCCTTTGGCCATTGTGACTGCCAGCAGTGCGGCCCCGTTGATTCAAGCGGGCAAGCTCCGTGCATTGGCGGTGACTTCGCCCCAGCGTTCGGTATTGCTGCCGCAGGTGCCGACCGTCGCTGAGCAAGGCGTGCCGGACTATGCGGTTGATCAGTGGCATGGCTTGCTGGTGCCTGCCGCCACGCCAGCGGCCACAGTGGCACAGCTCAACCGTGCGCTGCGCGAGATCTTGCGCCAGCCGGAAGTGGCGCAGGCCCTGTTGGCGCAGGGCTTTGCCATAGATGCCAGCACACCAGAAGCCTTTGATCGCATGGTGCGCAGCGACATTGATCGCTATGCCAAGGTCACGCAGTCGATGGGCTTGCGCGTGGATTGAACGCTGGCCGATGCGGCAAACAAGCGCTGGATGCACTGCAGCAGCCATTGCTTGGCAGGCTCATGCGCCCAGCGCTGACTCCAGTGCAGATGCACGGTGAAGTGGCGCTGGGTGTGGGCAGGCAGCTCCAGCAGGGTGTAGTGGTCTTCGCCAATCATGGTCTGGGCAATTTGCAAAGGGATGACCACAGCCAGATCGCTTTGGTGGACGATGTGCGGCACAGCTAGAAAGTGGGCAGCCGTCAGCCGCACGCGGTGCTCCAGCTGCAGCTCCCGCAAAATTTGCAAAGGTACAGAGTGCGAGCTGATGGCCACGTATTCCAAGGCTTGCAGCCATTGGCCAGTTTCAGTTTGGGCATGGCTGCGCAAAGCTGGGTGATGGTGCCGCAGCAGCACCACATAGCGGTCCTGCACCAACGCAACGTGCTGCGTGGCCTGTAGTTGTGGAAGAAAACCGATGGCCGCATCCAAGGTGCCACGGTGCAAAGCGTCTTCGATCTCTTGCAATGGCCAGGGGCGCGATTGCAGCTGAATATGCGGAGCGTGCTGTTGCAGGTACTGAGTCAGCTGCGGCAAAAAGCGCGCCTCGCCAATATCACTCATATGCAGCCGGAAGGTGGTTTTGCTGCTGCCCGGATCAAACTGCAAGGCCTCGCGTACCCCAGTTTCAATCATGCGCAATGCAGCGCTGACGGTGATGGCCAACTGGTCCGCGCGGGCCGTGGGGCGTACACCGCCATGGGTTCTTTCAAACAGTGGATTGCTCATCAGCAAGCGCAAGCGCGTCAGGGCCTGACTAGTGGCTGGCTGCGACAGCCCTAGCGATTGGGCGGCACGGCTGACGCTGCGCAGACGATATATGGCATCGAACACGCGCAGCAGGTTGAGATCCAGGCTATTGATATCCATACGATGAATATCTCATAGATGGATTATTAGATTGCTGAAACTTTGCTGGCTACCCATCATCGCGAAAGCGCCATTGCACGATGGCCCGTACTTTTTAAGCAACGCAGGTGGGAGAGACTATGCCGACAACAACACCAACTTATACCGTTCGCCATGCCGTCATCGATTGGATGCGCCAAGTGGGTATGCAGCGCGTATTTGGTAATCCCGGCTCGACCGAGCTGCCGCTGTTTCGCGATTTTCCCGAAGATTTCGACTACATCTTGGGCTTGCAAGAAGCCGTAGTGGTGGGTATGGCCGATGGCTATGCCCAAGCAACCCACCGCGCCAGCTTTGTGAACCTGCACTCTGCGGCAGGCGTAGGCCATGCCATGGCCAATATCTTCACAGCTTTCAAAAACCGTACACCCATGGTGATTACGGCAGGCCAACAGGCGCGCTCCATTCTGCAATTTGATCCTTTCCTGCACTCGAATCAAGCGACTGAGTTGCCTAAGCCCTACGTCAAGTGGAGTTGCGAGCCCGCACGTGCTGCAGACGTGCCCCAAGCACTGGCACGCGCCTACCACATCGCCATGCAAGAGCCTCGCGGCCCGGTGCTGGTGTCTATTCCTGCGGATGACTGGGATCAGCCTGCGGAACCCATCGTGCATCGCACCGTAGGTTACGAGCAAAGCCCCAATCCGCAGGTGCTGGAGCAAATTGCCCACGCCTTGGAGCAATCGCAGCATCCCGCACTGGTGCTGGGTGCAGCAGTGGACCGTGGCCAGGCCTGGGATGTGGTGGTGGCATTGGCCGAGCGTTACCAGGCGCGGGTGTACACCGCTCCTATGTGTGGCCGTGTGTGCTTCCCAGAAGATCACCGCCTGTTTGCAGGTTTCTTGCCCGCGATGCGCGAGCGCATTGTGCAAATGCTCAGCGGGCACGACGTGGTGTTTGCGGTGGGCGCACCTACGTTCACCTACCACGTGGAAGGCGAGGGACCACATATCCCAGAAGGTGCGGCGCTGTACCAGCTGATTGAAGACCCCGCTATTGCCGCTTGGGCGCCCGTGGGCACGTCGGCAGTCGGCAATATTCGCTTGGGTGTACAGGCTTTGCTGGACCGCCCCGTCTCAGCGTCAGCCCGTGCATTGCCCGCGCCTCGTCCAGCCATTCCGGTTGCGACGCCTCCCGAGGCAGGTGAGCACATGAGTGTGGCCTGGGCCATGCAAGTGCTCACCGAAGTCCGTGCCCGCGACAGCATCATCGTGGAAGAGGCGCCCAGCTCGCGTTCGACCATTCAGTCGTACTTGCCGATTTACGAAAGTGGCACGTTCTACACCATGTGCAGCGGTGGCCTGGGCCACAGCATGCCTGCTGCAGTCGGCGTAGCGCTGGCGCAACCTGAGCGCAAAGTGATCGCGGTCATCGGCGATGGCTCTGCCATGTATGCCATTCAGGCGCTGTGGAGTGCTGCGCAATTGGGCCTGCCGATTACCTTTGTGATTTTGAAAAACCGTCGTTACGCAGCCTTGCAGCAATTTGCCAAGGTGTTTGGTTACCGCGATGACGAGAAAGTCGAAGGTACGGCGCTGCCAGATTTGGACTTTGTGGCGTTGGCACAAGGCCATGGATGCCAAGGCGTTCGGGTCAGCGATGCTTTGGCTTTGAAGCAAGTGTTGCAAGATGCGCTGGTGCAAAAAGTACCAACGCTGGTAGAAGTGGAAGTGGCATAACCGGCGACATAGGCACAAGAGACAAGCCAGGTGCCTGGAGGCGCTTGGCTCTCACACTGGAAATACAAGGAGACAAATCAATGAAAAAATTTACCATTTCACGTCGTAGCTGGCTGGGCAGCATGGGTGCATTGGCGATGGGGTCCACGCTGGCGCTGGCAGGCGGCCACGCCATGGCGCAAGAGTGGCCCAGCAGCAAGCCCATCCGTTTGGTGGTGAACTTTGCAGCAGGCGGCGCTGCTGACGTGTTGGCCCGTGCAGTGTCGCCCACACTGTCCGAGCACTTGGGCCAGACCGTAGTCATTGAAAACAAGCCAGGTGCAGGTGGCAACATCGGTGTGAGCGAAGTGGTGCGTTCGGCCAAGGACGGCTACACCTTGCTGTTGAGCTCGGGCGGTGCGGTCAGCATCAATCCGCTGATTTACAGCAAGCTGCCCTTTAATCCCGCGACCGACCTGACACCCGTATCGGCTGTGGCTCGTATTCACCTGTACCTGGAAACCCACCCCAGCGTGCCTGCGAAAAACGTCAAGGAATTCATCGATTACCTTAAGGCCAATCCTGGAAAGATGAGCTACGGCTCCCCAGGCCCTGGCAGCTCGCCCCACTTGGCCGGCGAAATGTTCAAGCAAATGGCCAAAGTCGATGCCACCCATGTTCCCTACAAGGGCGCAGCACCTGCGTTGACCGACGTGCTGAGCGGGCAGTTGCAGTTCTGGTTTGACTCCGGTACTGGCCTGAAGCACGTGGAAGCAGGCAAGCTGAATTTGCTGGCCGTGGGCGGTAGCAAGCGTTCGGCGCAGTACCCCAATTTGCCTACCTTGGCAGAAAGTGGTTTGCCTGGTTTTGATGCGGACACCTTGTTTGGCATTTATGCACCTTCGGGCGTGCCAGATGCTGTGATTCAGCGTGTGCGCGAAGGTGTGCAGCTGGCCTTGAAGAAGCCTGAAGTCATCAAAACCATTGAAGGCCTGGGTGCGACGCCCGAGCCCATGGATCGCGACGCTTTTATCAAGCACCACACCGTAGAGCGCCAGCGCTTTGAAGGTTTGATCAAGGACATCGGCCTTAAAGTGGACTGATAGCTTCCTGTAACCGTTGTTCTTCTCTGACGTTAACGCCTGCATCAGCAGGCGTTTTTTTTTATGACGCTACTTCCGCACTATTGCGGTAATGCCCAGAGGATGGCACTGGTCATGACCAGATAACGCAAAAATTTGCCAATGGCCATGTAGAACAGGCAAGGCCAAAAAGGCAGTCGCAGCCAGCCTGCAACGGCACACAAAGGATCTCCCACCACAGGCAGCCAACTTAGCAAGCAGGCTTTGGCGCCCCATTTGCGCAGCCAAATGCGTACACGCCGCTCGTTGCGAGAGAGCTCTCTGGGCGGCTTATGGTGTGCGTTGGCTTCCTCGCCTTCTCGGCGTCTTTGCCGCGCTGCATGCCAAGCCTTATAAGCACCAAGGCCCATCCACCAACTGACGGCGCCGCCCAAGGTATTGCCAACCGTGGCCACAGCAATGGCCTGCCAAAACAGATCAGGGTTGAGTTGCAGTAAACCGACCACGGCGGGCTCTGAACCCATGGGCAATAAAGTGGCCGACACAAAAGACACCAAAAACAGGGTCGAGAGCCCAAATTGCGGCAGCGCCAGCCATTGCAAAATTTCTTGAAACCATGCTTGCATGCCACACAGTGTAGGTGTTGGAGGGCAGACAAACGCTGGCTCCTTGGCCTAAGCTGGGGGTTATGAAAGTCACTTTTGCTGTGGGCATGCACGTGAAGGGCGTCGTCGGTGCATTGCTCGGATGGGGAATGGCCGCCGCTGTGGCTGCAGCGCCTGAGACGGCCCCAGTGGATGCACCACTCGATACGGTATGGCACGAGGAATGCGCCTCTTTGCTCGAACCCGCGTCTTTGCAGCACAGCTTGCAGTTGCTGCGTGTGCGTTTGCACTCACAAGGGCTGCGCTTGGTGCCCCAAGGCTGTCCTTTTGTGCGCACGGGCTTTGGCGAGCTGCAGCAGGTGCTCGATGTGCGTGTGGTGGTGATCAACAGCGAAACTGCTGGCGAATTCGTGCGCGGCCCTTTGGCCGATGGTGAGCCTGTGGATATGGGCGACGTACGCCTGAACGGAGCTTTGCAGCTGCAGTTATTGGTTGAGGAAGACAGCGAGGACTTGTCACCTGACGTGCAGCACAACCGTCAATGGCTGGCCAAGCTCATGCAATCGCAAGGATGGGCGTCGCTGCCAGCACACTGGTGGGCATTTGTCCCCCGCGACAAGCATTGAACGGCCGTTTGTGCCGCTGCTCAGCCCACTTACCTGAGGTTTAGCTAGTGTCTTTGTAGCACTTGCCGCTGCCTAAAAAATGGGCAGCTACAATACCGCCTCTTTTGTCTTCGCCGCTGCGGCTGCGAGCCTTTTCTCCCCCTTGACTGCTTTTCATGACTGCGCTTCGCATCGGCCAGCATACCTTGGCCAATCCCCTGTTCGTCGCCCCCATGGCAGGGGTGACGGATCGGCCGTTTCGCCAGCTGTGCAAGGCGCTGGGAGCAGGCTACGCCGTTAGCGAAATGGTGACTTCGCGCAAGGATCTGTGGAATAGCCTCAAGACCAGCCGCCGCGCTAATCACGCCGGTGAGCACGGGCCCATTGCTGTGCAGATCGCGGGCACCGATGCACCCATGATGGCCGAAGCCGCCATTTACAACATTGAACGCGGTGCGCAGATCATCGACATCAACATGGGTTGCCCTGCCAAGAAGGTCTGCAACAAATGGGCAGGCTCGGCTTTGATGCAAAACGAGCCTTTGGCCGTAGAAATTGCACAAGCTGTCGTGGAGGCTGCTCGTCCGTTTCACGTGCCAGTCACTTTGAAAATGCGCACGGGTTGGTGCGATGCTGAGAAAAATGCGGTCCAGCTGGCGACCCGGTTCGAGGACGTCGGTATCCAGATGCTCACCGTGCATGGACGCACGCGCGAGCAGGGCTATAAAGGTTTTGCAGAGTACGACACCATCGCAGCCGTCAAGCAGGCGGTGCAGGTTCCGGTAGTGGCCAATGGTGACATCAACAGCCCCGAAAAAGCGCGCGATGTCCTAGCCTATACGGGTGCCGATGCCATCATGGTGGGACGTGCAGCGCAGGGGCGTCCCTGGATTTTCCGCGAGATTGGTCATTTTCTCGCCACGGGCGAGCACCTGGCGCCTCCACGGGTAGCAGAAGTGCGTGCCCTGTTGCTGGATCACCTGCAAGACCACTATGGCCTGTATGGCGAGCTGACGGGGGTGCGTAGTGCCCGCAAGCACATTGCGTGGTATGTGCGCCAGTTGCCCGGCGGTGAAGCGTTTCGCCAACATATGAACACCATCGAAGACTGCCAAGCGCAGTGGCAGGCCGTGGCTTACTATTTTGAGCAGCTGGGCCAGGCGATGGAGCGTTTGCCCGCGGCACATGCGGTCAACGCAGAGCAAGTTATTGAGGAATTGGCTGCATGAGCACCCAAGTACAAAACACCCAAAACGTTGAGGAATGCGTGCGCGCCAGCTTGGAGAGCTATTTCCAGGATCTGGGCGGCGAAACGCCCAGCAACATGTATGACATGGTGCTGCGCCTGATTGAAAAGCCATTGCTGGATGTGGTGATGCAGCAAGCGGATAACAACCAGTCCAAAGCCGCTCAATGGCTGGGTCTGAACCGCAACACTCTGCGCAAAAAACTGCTTGAGCATCAGATGCTTTGAGCGCTGTCGCCACGATTCCTAAGCTGTCAGCGCTTGCTGGATGAGCGCTGAGTCACGATTTCATCATCATTGAGTTGCACCATGAAAGCACTGCTCTCCGTCTCCGATAAGACCGGCATCGTTGAATTTGCGCAAGCCCTGCACGCCATGGGCGTGCAGTTGCTGTCCACCGGCGGCACTGCCAAGCTGCTGGCTGAACAAGGCCTGCCTGTCACTGAAGTGGCCGAAGTCACCCAGTTCCCCGAAATGCTGGACGGCCGCGTCAAGACCCTGCACCCCAAGGTCCACGGCGGCCTGTTGGCGCGCCGCGATCTGCCTGAGCACATGGCAGCGTTGAAGGAGCACGGCATTGAGACCATCGACCTGCTAGTGGTGAATCTCTATCCGTTCGAGGCGACCGTAGCCAAGGAAGGCTGCACACTGGCCGACGCCATCGAGAACATCGACATTGGCGGCCCCGCCATGGTGCGCTCGGCTGCCAAGAACTGGAAAGATGTGGGCGTGGTGACAGCTGCTGACCAGTACGAAAAGGTATTGGCCGAACTGAAGGCCAATGGCAAGTTGAGCGACCAGCTGCGTTTTAGCCTGTCCGTGGCGGCGTTCAACCGCATCAGCCAGTACGACGGTGCGATCAGCAACTACCTGTCGAGCGTAAAGTTCGAAGAAGAAAAGCTGAGCGAGGAATACGTGCCTGCCCGTGCCGAGTTCCCCGGACAGTTCAACGAGCAGTATGTGAAGGTGCAAGACCTGCGCTATGGCGAAAACAGCCATCAGCAAGCGGCTTGGTACCGTGATCTGGCGCCTGCTGCCGGTTCGCTGGCGACTGGTGTGCAGTTGCAAGGCAAGGAGCTGAGCTACAACAACATTGCCGACGCTGATGCAGCCTGGGAATGCGTGAAGAGCTTTGAAGTGCCGGCTTGCGTGATCATCAAGCACGCCAACCCTTGCGGCGTGGCCATTGGCGCCAATCCCTTTGAAGCCTACTCCAAGGCCTTCCAGACCGACCCCACCAGCGCGTTTGGCGGCATCATTGCCTTCAACCGTCCTGTGGACAAGGCCGCAGCCGAAGCCGTGTCCAAGCAGTTTGTCGAAGTGCTGATGGCGCCTGACTTCACTGCCGAAGCGCTGGAGATTTTCAAGGCCAAGGTCAATGTGCGCCTGATGAAGATTGCACTGCCCGAGAACTATGGCGCTGTACGCAATGCGCTGGAAACCAAGCGCGTGGGCTCTGGCTTGCTGCTGCAATCGGCCGACAACCACGAGCTGCAATTGGCTGACCTCAAGGTGGTCACCGTCAAGCAGCCTACACCTGAAGAGCTGAACGACTTGCTGTTCGCCTGGAAGGTCGCCAAGTTCGTCAAGTCCAACGCCATTGTGTTCTGCAAGAACGGCATGACCATGGGCGTGGGCGCTGGCCAGATGTCGCGCCTGGACTCGGCACGTATTGCTTCCATCAAGGCCGAAGCGGCCAAGCTGAGCCTGCAAAACACCGTGGTGGCGTCGGATGCCTTCTTCCCCTTCCGCGATGGTCTGGATGTGGTGGTCGATGCCGGTGCGACTTGCGTGGCGCAGCCTGGTGGTTCTATGCGTGACCAAGAAGTGATTGATGCGGCGAATGAGCGTGGCGTGGCGATGGTGTTTACTGGAGTCCGCCATTTCCGCCACTAATATTGAATTGCTGATCTAGCCCTTGATACTTCGTTGGGCCAGCTCGCCGTAGCGCTGCTACTGTCTTCGCTGGCCCGCCTCGTCTCAACCGCCCATCTGACGATGGGCTGGGCTACCTCAGCAATTCAAACGAACAGCGCAAAGCCACTGCCACCATCAGGTTGACGAAGGCAGCGCACACTCGGCATGGTGGTTTCGGCGCCATGCCGTTTTGTTTTAGGTGAAAGGATTTTTTCATGCGGGATTACGACGACGAGCCCATGCAGCGGCCCAAGTGGCTGGGCTGGCTCATCATCATCGGCATGATTTTGGTGGTGCTGGGTTTGCTGAATCTGGGTGTGCGCTTGTACATCGGCACGCCGGCGGATCAAAGCACGGCAGAGCGTGTGCAGGCCATGGTGCAAAAGCAGCCTGAGCTGGCACAAGGCCAGGCCTATTTGGATGGCAGCGATTGCATGCGTTGCCACGGCATTGATCGCAAGTTTGTCGGCCCCAGCTTCTTGCAAATTGCAGACACCTACCGCGACCAGCCGGATGCGCAGGCTTATCTGGCACGCAAGATTCGGGAAGGCAGTGTAGGGGTGTGGGGCAAGACCATCATGCCGCGTCACCCGCAGGTCACGCAGGAGCAAGCCGAAGGGATGGCCGACTGGATTTTGGCGATTCCACCCAAGAGCGACCAATAGACCCTTGGCTGAGGATGTTTGAAAGCCCGAGATGCCGGTTTGGTGTTTCGGGCTTTTTTGCGTCAATAGATAGGACCAAGCAGTTTTCCTGCGTTACTCAAAAAGTGTGAGCAAGCATTTGCATTGCGTCTAGGTGCTATCTGGAAAGCACAGGCACTGCAGTGAGCATCCGCAATAAACAAGCGTTGAATCAGGTGTAAGCGCAGGCTAACTGTGAGGTCTACGTGTTAACCCTATGCTTTTGTTTTTGAAACAAGACGGCTGCCTTCGCCTGGTGCGGATACAGGCAGCAAAAGGGTTTGCATGCAGTGGTTACGAACCAAATCCGTCGCGCAGGCATTGGCTGATGCGGACGAGCCCGGGCGCCAGCTCAAGCGCACGCTGGGTACTTTTGACTTGATCATCATGGGCCTGGCCGTGGCCGTGGGCGCGGGCATCTTCTCGGTCGGTGCGCGTGCAGCAGGCACGTTTGCCGGACCGGCCGTGATCTTCTCTTTCATCATCGCAGCCTTTACTTGTGCGCTGGCCATCATGTGCTATGCGGAGTTCGCCTCCAACGTGCCGGTCACGGGCAGTGCCTATACTTACACCTATTTGACTTTGGGCGAGGGGCTGGCCTGGATCATTGGCTGGAACTTGCTCTTGGAGATGGTCTCCGCAGGTGCCGTGATTGCCAAGTACTGGGGCATTTACCTGTCAACCGTGTTTGCAACGGCAGGCATTGACATTCCTTCGACCTTGCAGCTGGGCGGGGTGACCATGTACTGGGGCCCGTTCTTGATCGTGACGGTGTTTACGCTGCTGCTGGTGCGTGGCACCAAGGAGTCGGCCCGGGTCAATAATTTCTTCACGCTGGTCAAGATCGCGATCACGCTGTTTGTGATTGTGGTGGGCTTTACCTATATGAACACCGACAACTTCTCGCCCTTTGTGCCGCCTGCGCAAGCTCCTGTGGTCGCCCATGGCGTGAGCGGTGATGTGTGGGGCCAGCCCATGTTGGCGTGGCTGTTTGGCGCGCAGCCTAGCCAATACGGCTGGCTGGGTGTGATCTC
>JBJEZV010000157.1:4748-11414 GCA_051887595.1 Comamonas sp. | reverse complement strand
CTGTCGTGCGTGCCGGTGTCCAGCCACGCATAGCCACGGCCCATGAGCTGCACATTGAGCTGCTCTTGTTCCAAGTACAGCTTGTTCAAATCCGTAATCTCCAGCTCCCCGCGTGGTGAGGGTTGCAGCGACTTGGCCAGCTCCACCACTTGGTTGTCGTAGAAATACAGCCCCGTCACCGCATAGTTGGACTTGGGCACGGCAGGCTTTTCTTCCAGCGACAGCACCTTGCCTTGGGCATCAAATTCGGCCACGCCGTAACGCTCTGGATCTTGCACATGGTAGGCAAACACCGTAGAGCCCGAGGTTTGCGCGTTGGCGCTTTGCAGCAGATTCTGAAAGTCGTGGCCGTAGAAAATGTTGTCACCCAGCACCAGCGCGCTTGGGGCGCCATTCAAGAAGGCCTCGCCAATCAAAAAGGCTTGTGCCAGTCCATCCGGGCTGGGCTGCACAGCGTATTGCAAGTTCAGCCCCCACTGGCTGCCATTGCCCAGCAATTGTTCAAATCGTGGCGTGTCTTGCGGCGTGCTGATGATCAAGATCTCACGAATCCCCGCCAGCATCAAGGTGCTGAGCGGGTAGTAAATCATGGGCTTGTCGTAGACCGGCAGCAGCTGTTTGCTGATGGCCAAGGTGGCAGGGTGCAAACGGGTGCCGGAGCCGCCCGCCAAGATGATGCCTTTGCGTGCTTGTGTCATAGGTGTGCTTACAAAATTTCGTGCAGCATGCGGGCCACGCCCTGCTGCCAATGGGGCAGCCGCACACCCATATGGTCTTGCAGCTTGCGGGTATCCAGGCGCGAGTTCAACGGGCGTCGTGCAGGAGTGGGAAAGGCACTGGTGGGCACTGCCTGCACGCTTAGTACCTTGAACGGCAAGTCAGGCTGTAAAGCACGTGCCGTATCCAGCACCAACTGTGCATAGGCATGCCACGTGGTCTCACCACTTGCGGCGCAGTGGTACAGGCCCAGATGCTCAGGATGGGCTTGCACATGACGAATGGCATGGGCCGCCACATCGGCCAGCAGATCGGCGCCGGTGGGTGCGCCATGCTGGTCATGGATGACGTTCAGCTGCTCACGCTCTTGCGCCAAGCGCAGCATGGTTTTGGCAAAGTTGCCGCCACGTTCTGCATAGACCCAACTGGTGCGGAAAATCAAATGACGGCAGCCGCTGGCCTGGATCAGTTGCTCGCCTTCGAGCTTCGTCTGCCCATAAACCGACAGCGGTGCCACAGATGCTGTTTCATCGCGCGGTGCATCGCCGCTGCCGTCAAACACATAGTCTGTGCTGTAGTGCACGAGCAAAGCGCCCAGTGTCTTAGCCTCTTCAGCCAGTACACCCGGTGCGGTGGCGTTCAGCAAACGCGCCAGTTCAAGCTCGCTCTCGGCCTTGTCTACAGCAGTGTGTGCGGCGGCATTGACAATCACATTCGGACGCACTGCTCGCACGGTGGCTGCCAGATCTTGCAGCCTTGTGAGATCGCCGCACAGTGGTGTACTGCCACGATGTAAAGCGATGACTTCACCCAGCACAGAAAGGCTGCGCTGCAGCTCCCAGCCCACTTGGCCCTGACTGCCCAAAAGCAAAATCTTCATGCTTGGCCTTGTTCGGCAACCTGGCTGTACTGCTTTTGCACCCAGTCGCGGTAGCTGCCGGATTGCACATTGGCCACCCAGTCTGGGTTGTCCAAATACCACTGCACAGTCTTACGGATGCCTGTTTCAAAGGTCTCTGCAGGTTTCCAGCCCAGCTCGCGCTCGAGCTTTCGCGCATCAATGGCGTAGCGTCGGTCGTGGCCCGGGCGGTCTGTGACAAAAGTGATTTGCTCGGCATACGACTTGCCATCGCTGCGTGGGCGCAGTTCATCGAGCAGTGCGCACACAGTTTTAACAATGTCGATATTGGCTTTTTCGTTCCAGCCACCGATGTTGTAGGTGTCGCCCAGCTTGCCCGCCTCCAGCACACGGCGGATAGCGCTGCAATGGTCGCGCACATAGAGCCAGTCGCGGATTTGCTGGCCATCACCATAAATCGGCAATGGCTTGCCCGCCAAGGCGTTCACGATCATCAGCGGTATGAGTTTTTCAGGGAAGTGCAGCGGGCCGTAGTTGTTGCTGCAGTTGGTGGTGAGCACCGGCAGCCCATAGGTGTGGTGCCAGGCACGCACCAAATGGTCTGACGCGGCTTTGGAAGCCGAGTACGGGCTATTGGGTTCGTAGTTGTTGTCTTCGGTGAAGGCAGGATCGGTCGCACTCAGCGTGCCGTAGACCTCGTCCGTGGAGACGTGCAAGAAACGGAAGGCCAACTTGGCTTCAGCATCTAATCCACTCCAATACGCACGCACAGCTTCCAGCAGGCGGAACGTGCCCACCACATTGGTCTGGATAAAGTCTTCCGGGCCATGGATGGAGCGGTCTACGTGGCTCTCCGCCGCAAAATTGATGATCGCGCGCGGGCGGTGCTGGGCCAGCAACTGCTGCCACAAAGCGCTGTCGCCAATATCGCCTTGCACAAAGGTGTGGCGCGCATCGCCTTGCAAGGAGACCAGATTTTGCAAATTGCCGGCATAGGTCAGCTTGTCGATATTGACCACAGGCTCATCGCTGTGTGCCAGCCAGTCTAAGACAAAATTGGCCCCGATAAAGCCAGCGCC
Source organism: Comamonas sp. (assembly GCA_051887595.1). Lineage (GTDB taxonomy): Bacteria > Pseudomonadota > Gammaproteobacteria > Burkholderiales > Burkholderiaceae_C > Comamonas. The sequence goes on along the minus strand of JBJEZV010000157.1, from coordinate 8,759 downwards.
GCCGGTAACAAAAATCATGACTTACTCAACTCTCTATAGAAACTGCAATTATTCACTAGGGTGAAATCAAGGAACGCTCTGCCTGATCACGCCCAGCGCTGCTGCGCCATCACCAGCAGACCTTCAAAGATCAGGTTGTCCACCAATTCAAACGGCCGCGACATGCTGGGCACCATCTTCCAGCCCGCGCCGCCCGCCATCACACAAGCGGGCTCAGTGCCGCAATGCGCGAGCAAGTGTTGGTACATGCGCTCCACGGCACCGGCAATGGCGTAGGTGCCGCCACTGGTCAACGCATCGCTGGTGTTTTTAGGGAATGGCGTGACCGAGCCAGTGGGCACATGCAAACCCGCCGTGCCGCTTTCTAGCGCACGCAGCATGATGCCGTGGCCGGGCAAAATCAACCCGCCCAAAAAATGGCCACTGGCGTCCAGTGCATCGACGGTCACCGCTGTGCCCACCATCACCACCACCAGCGGGCGCTGTGCGCCCTGCTGCAAGATGTGGTGACGCGCACCGATCATGGCGACCCAACGGTCTGCGCCCAGGCGCATGGGATGGTCATAACCATTGCTCACCCCGGCTTCTTGGACGGACGGCACCACCCACTGGGGCTGCACATCCCAGCCCACCATCAGCTCCATCTGATCATGCACACGGCGGCGCGCGGTTTCACCGGCCACGACACAGCCCAGCATGCGCTCGGGCGCAGGCAGCTTGCTCCAAGGGCCTTCTGCTAGGCGCTCAATGTGTTCCAAGAACTCTGCGCCATGGGCGAGCAAAGCCGCGCCGGGACGTGGGGCGTCATACATCGCCCACTTCAAGCGGGTGTTGCCGATATCTATGGCCAAAAAAGTCATGGGCGGCATTATCAAGAGTTTTGCTGACGCTGCAGCCTGCAATACCCAATTCAGACGCCGTCAACAGGCCGTTTGCGCAAAGATTGTCAAAAATTGGAATGTAGGAAGTGTCTGGCCTACGCACACAGGCATTCACCGTTACATTGATTTGTGTTGCATTCAACTTCTAAAGGAGTCATCCATGGGTCTGTTCAGTTTCATCAAAGAAGCCGGTGAAAAGTTGTTCGGCGGCAAAGAAGCCCAAGCGGCTACCGCCACGCCAGCTGCCTCGCAAGACGATCTCAACACCAAGGCCGCTGCTGCCATTGAAAACTACATCAACGTGCAAAAGCTGGGCGTGAGCAACCTGAAGGTGGCCTATGACGGCAGCCAAGGCAAAGTCACCGTGACCGGTGAAGCTCCCACACAGGCCATCAAGGAAAAAGTCACTCTGTGCTGCGGCAACGTGGCCAGCGTCACCGCGGTCGACAACCAAATGACCGTGACCAACCCCGAGCCCGAAGCCCAATACCACGACGTGGTGCGCGGCGACACCCTCTCGGCCATTGCCAAGAAGTACTATGGCGACGCCAACAAGTACCCCGTGATTTTTGAAGCCAACAAGCCCATGCTCAGCCACCCTGACAAGATCTACCCCGGCCAGAAGCTGCGTATCCCAGCGCTGTAAAACTTCAAGCACCCTTACATCTTTATGAAGCGCTCTTTACGAGCGCTTTATTTTTTGGTGCTGCAAGTGCCCTCTAGAATCTTTCGATTGGGATTGAAAAGTTGGAGACCATGAAAATTTTGCTGACCGGCGGAGCAGGCTATATCGGCTCGCACACTGCTGTTGAATTACTGCATCAAGGGCATGAAGTTGTCATTTACGACAATTTCAGCAACAGCCATATGGAAGCTGTGCGGCGCATTGAGCGCATTAGTGGCTGTGCTGTGCCAGTGATTGAGGCCGACATCCGCGATCAAGCAGCCTTGGAACAAGCGCTGAAAGTGCATGCAGTGGATAGCGTGGTTCACTTCGCTGGCAAAAAAGCGGTGGGCGAATCGGTACAACAACCTGTCGATTATTTTGACAACAACGTCAATGGCACGCTGGTCTTGCTGCGCGCCATGCAGGCCCAAGGCATTTTCAATTTGGTGTTTAGTTCATCGGCCACGGTCTACGGAGACCCCGAGTATTTGCCATTGGATGAGCAACACCGCACTTCGGTCACCAACCCGTATGGCCGCAGCAAACTGTTTGTCGAAGAAATTCTGGCTGATTTGTACCACTCTGCACCGGTGTGGCGAATCGCTGTATTGCGTTATTTCAATCCGATTGGCGCACACCCCAGCGGGCTGATTGGCGAGGATCCTTCGGACATTCCCAATAACTTACTGCCTTATGTGGCGCAAGTCGCCGTGGGGCGCCGCCCAGAGATTCAAGTTTTTGGCGGTGACTATGCCACGCCCGATGGAACAGGGGTGCGCGACTATATTCACGTCGTGGACTTGGCGCGCGGCCACGTGAAAGCGCTGGAGAAACTGCAAAGCTTGTTGCAGCCTGAGCTGTTAACTGTCAACCTAGGCACGGGCCAAGGCTATAGCGTGTTGGACGTCATCCATGCGTTTGAGCAGGCATGTGGCAAACAACTGCCTTACAAGATAGTGGCTCGGCGCCCAGGCGATATTGCCAGCTGCTACGCGAATCCAGCCCATGCGCTGCAAACGCTAGGCTGGCAAGCACAATTCGATTTGCCCACCATGTGCGCGGATGCGTGGCGCTGGCAAAGCCAAAATCCCAACGGCTACCGTTAAAACTTGCCACAACAAAAAAAGCGCCTCACGGCGCTTTCTTGTTTATGTGGCACTTATTGGTGCCAAGGCAAGCCTTGCTTGCGCCAGCCGCCTAGGTTGCCGCGGTGGCCGTTGCCATCCACATCACCCTCAAAACCTTCGAGGATGTTGTAGGCCTCTAGGCCCAGCTGCGCGGCGCGCGTGGCAGCGGCAATGGAGCGCACGCCGCTGCGGCACAACAGCACGACTTTGTAGCCTTCGGGCACGGCGGCGAGCAGTTGAGCGTCGAAATCAGGATTGGGCGACATGCCGGGCCAACGCTTCCATTCAACAGGCACAGCACCGGGCACTTGACCAACCCAGGCACGCTCGGCGTCGGTGCGCACGTCGACCAGCACGGCCTGTCCGGCTTGCACCCATTGCCAAGCCAAAGGGGCCGGAACATCACCAGCATAAGCGGTGGCGGGAATGACTTCGTGCGGCGTAGCGGTCATGGGCAATCCTGGTCGAGATTCACGTTATTCATAGCTGCTTGCCTATGCTAGATAGGCAATTGCAAGTGATTTATATCGCAATTGCTTACCCATCAAAGGCCAGAAGCTCTCATTTTTAATCCAGCGTCCATTCCGGCGCTGGTGCTTGGCGCAATTCTGCACGCAGTTGCGCGTAATCCAGGCAAGTGGCCTGGACCACGGCCCAAAAGCGCGGACTGTGGTCCATCACCTGCAGGTGCGACAGCTCATGCACCACCACATAGTCCAGCACCGGCAGCCGAAAGTGCAACAACCGCCAGTTGAGCATGATGCTGCCATCGAGCTTGGCGCTGCCCCAACGGGTACGGGCGTTGGACAAGCGCAGGCTGCACCACTGCACCCCTACTTGCGGGGCAAAATGTTGCAGCCGCTGCGTGAACAGCACACGTGCATGGCGCAGCCACCAAGCGTTGACCAAGGCGCGCACCGTCGCTGGTGGCGCATCGGGTGACAAAGGCAAATGCAAGATCCAGCGGCCTTCACCCACGGCCAGCAGTTCGCCACCGCGTGGGGCAGCCGGGTGCAGGTGCAGTTGAATATCGCCGCCCAGATAGGGAATGTGCGCGGCCTGCTGCCACTGGATGCGCGGCGTTTGCTGGCTACGGCTTTCGCGCTCGCCGAGTTTGCTCAGCACCCAGCGGGCTTTTTCTTGCAACACCGCTTCGATGTTGGCCATGCTCACGCGCAGCGGTGCACGCACGGTCAAGCCGCTGGCACCCACTTCCAGCCCGATGCTGCGCCGTGCGCTGCGCACCAACAAATAAGCCACGCGGGCACCGCCCAAAGGGGCGGTGTGCGTGGCTTGGGGATGGATAAATTCCGGCAGGCTCAAGCGGCAGAACCTG
>JBJEZV010000157.1:0-4648 GCA_051887595.1 Comamonas sp. | reverse complement strand
CGCTTGCCCTGCTCGACCACTTTGTGAAAAGCGCGCGAGCCGTGCTTGCGGTCGATGTGGATCATGTCCAGGCTACCAATCGACCAACCGAAAAATGGAATGCTCAGCAGCTCTTTCTTGAACACATAAGCCAGTGCGCGCGGCATGATGGCGGGCATCAAAAAAGTCTCGTAGGTGGACTGGTGCTTGCACAGCAACACCACACCCTGGTTGGGATCGGTGGGCAGGTTCTCCATGCCTTGCACACGGTATTTGACACCGCAAAACCAGCGTGCGCTGTCCACACTCAAGGTGAGCCAGGCTCGTGCAATGCTCCAGCGCGCAGCGGGCGAGCCGCCACACACGCGCACCAGCAAAATCAGCAGCGTGTAGGGGATGACGGTGATGCTCATCCACAGCAGGTGGATCAGAGAGCGAAGAAAAGACATGGGGGGCATCCTAACAAGGGAGCGGGATCCAAGAAATGCGGCCAGGCACTCAATGCGGTGTCGGCGCGGGCGCTGGGGTTTGCGCATCTGGGGCCAAGGCATCGGCCACGGCTTGCCAGCTGTGGTAGTGCGGCACGCCCTGGGCAATGGCAGGCGGCGCAGCATCGGGCTGCAGGCTGAGCCAGACAAGCTGCGCGTCCATGGCGTCACCGGCGAGCAGATGATTCGCATCTTGGCCAATCACCCAGACCTCGTGCGGCTCTGCGCCATAGCGGGTGGCAATTTGCTGCATCAAGCCCGGTGCAGGTTTGCGACAAGCACAACCATCTTCGGGCGTATGCGGGCAAAAAAATGCGGCTTCTACACGCGCACCCACGGCGGCAAGCTCGCGCTGCATGCGCAGGTGAATGGCGTTGAGCTCATTGACATCAAAACTGCCACGCCCTAAACCGGGCTGGTTGGTGGCCAGCGTGACGTGCCAGCCTGCGCGGTTGAGCTGGGCGATAGCCTCCAGCACACCAGGCTGCGGCTGCCAATCTTGCAACGCCACAATGGAATCCTCGCCCTCGATATTGAGGGTGCCGATGCGATCCAAAATAGCCAGCTTCATAGACAACCGTCCGAAAATGCCACCAAGGTGGAAACAAGAAGAGCGACCGCGCAGGGAAGTAAAACCCAGCCGCCGATCGCTCTTGGAAGTTTAAGGCCTTAGGCGCCGGTCCAGCGGCGCAGTACCAAACTGGCGTTCGTGCCGCCAAAACCGAAGCTGTTGGACAGCACGGTGTTGAGCTGCGCATCACGCGTTTGCGTCACCAGGGGCATATCGCCCAATGCGGGGTCTGGTGTTTCCACGTTGACCGAGCCAGCGATAAAGCCCTTGTTGAGCATAATCAGGCAGTAAATCGCCTCTTGCACGCCCGTGGCGCCCAGCGAGTGACCAGTCAGCGACTTGGTCGACGAGAACGGCGGCACCTTGTCGCCAAACAGCGTCTGCATGGCGCGCACTTCCTGCATATCGCCCACGGGGGTCGATGTGCCGTGCGTGTTGATGTAGTCGATGGGCGCATCCACAGTTTCCATGGCCTGCTTCATGCAAGCCACAGCGCCGTCGCCCGAAGGGGCCACCATGTCTTCGCCATCGCTGGTGGCACCAAAGCCCACCACTTCGGCCAAGATGTTGGCACCGCGCGCCAGCGCGTGTTCCAGGCTTTCCAGCACCACAGCGCCGCCGCCGCCAGCGATCACAAAACCATCGCGGTTGGCGTCGTAGGCACGAGCGGCCTTCTCCGGCGTTTCGTTGTACTTGCTGGACATGGCACCCATGCCATCAAACAGCAGCGACATGCCCCACGACAGCTCTTCACCGCCACCGGCAAACATGACGTCTTGCATGCCCCAAGCGATTTGCTGGGCTGCAGCGCCAATGCAGTGCGCCGAGGTCGAGCACGCCGACGTGATGGAGTAGTTGATGCCCTTGACCTTGAAGTTGGTCGCCAAGCAGGCCGACACCGTCGAGCTCATGCAGCGTGTGACCTGGTAAGGACCCACGCGTCGAATGCCTTTTTCACGCAGCGTATCGGCTGCTTCGATCTGGTTGGCGGGCGAACCGCCGCCCGAGCCCATGATCAGGCCGGTGCGCGGATGGCTCACCATCTCGGGTGTCAATCCAGCCTGGGCAATCGCGTCTTCAAGCGCGATTTGCGCATACGCTGCGGCATCGCCCATGAAGCGCAGTTGCTTGCGGTCAATGCGCGACTCCACGTCGATCTCGGGAATACCGGCCACTTGGCTGCGCATGCCCAGTTCGGTGAACTGGGGCATGGCCTTGATGCCCGAGCGACCTTCACGCAGAGACGTCTCCACTGTCGCCAAATCGTTACCAATGCAGGAAACAATGCCTGCGCCCGTGATCACTACGCGTTTTTTCATGCCGCAGTCCCTTGACCGTCGCCTTCACGCAGGAACAAGCCTACGCGCAGGTCGTTGGCTACATAAATTTCCTTACCGTCTGCCAGCAAGCGTGCATCACCAATCGCCATGTTCAGCTTGCGCTTGATCACGCGCTTGATGTCGATTTCATAGGTTACCAGCTTCACGTCAGGGCCGACTTCACCGGTGAACTTGACTTCACCTGCACCCAGCGCACGGCCACGACCGGGCAACTGCAACCAAGTCAGGTAAAAGCCGATCAGCTGCCACATCGCATCCAGACCTAGGCAGCCAGGCATCACAGGGTCGCCCTGGAAATGGCACTTGAAGAACCACAGATCTGGCTTGACGTCCAACTCAGCCACGATCTTGCCCAAACCATGTGCGCCGCCATCGGTGTCGATGTGGGTGATGCGGTCAAACATCAGCATGGGAGGCAGGGGCAAACGCCCGCTGTCGGGCTTGAACAACTTACCTTCACCGGAAGCAATCAGTTGTTCGTAGGAAAAAGATTCAGCCATTTTTCTAACTTGCTCTGCAGCGGTTGGACCGCTACTGGGTTTCTCGTGTGTGTAATCGCCACAGTTTATACATGTGCTGCGGACAGCCGCACATTATGGAAGTTCACGAGGCGCTTCCAGACTGAAAGCCCTTGCAATTTCCATTTAACGCCTCAATCACACGCGGTTTGCTCGAATTTTCTTGCGTTGCTTGGCGCACCAAGCCACGACGACGACGCAAGACAGCCCCAACGGCCACAGTCCCCAACGCGACACCCAATGAGCAAAAGGTGTCACGCCATCGCGTCCCTGGACCTGTGCCTGCAACACATCCTGCACGCCAAAAGGCAGTGCAGCCGTGACAGCACCGCGGTGGTCAATCACCACGGTGGCTCCAGTATTGGTGGCCCGTAACATCGGGCGCTCCAGCTCCAGAGCACGCATGCGGCTGATGTGCAAATGCTGGTCAATGGCAAGCGTGTTGCCAAACCAAGCAATATTGCTCACATTCACCAAGACCGTGGGTGCGCTGGCCGCGTCTTTGAAACGCACCGCCAGCTCTTCGCCAAACAGGTCTTCGTAACAAATATTGGGTGCCCAGCGCTCCCCCATCCACTCCATGGACGGCTGTCCCACGCTGCCGCGGTTGAAGCTGCCCAAGGGAATGTTCATCTGGCGCACGAACCAGTCGAACAGCGGAGGAATGAACTCCCCAAAGGGCACCAAATGGTGCTTGTCGTACCGATATTCTGGCATTTCCCCAGATTTCAAGCCGACCACCGCATTGGTATAGCCCTGCAACTCGTTACCCAAAGGCATACCGATCAGCGCGGCTGAGGTGCTTTGTGGCTGCTGGTAGGGCTGGGCAACGGCTTGCCAGTAGCCGGGGGGCAATTGCTGGGGCAGCATGGGCAAAGCGGTTTCCGGCGCCACCACCAAGGCAGCCTGCGGCTGCATCAATTGCTCGCCATACCATTGCAGCGCCTTTTGCACGCCGCCCCCGGGAATGAATTTCTCGTCCTGTGGGATATTGCCCTGCAGCAAAGCCACAGATACAGGCTCACGGCCCGGTGCTTGCTGTGCACGGTCCTGGACTGGGTGCGACAACACGATCAGCGCGGCCATCAGCGCCACCACACTCAGATTGCGCCGCGCTTGGCTGCGCAAAGCTTCGAGCTGCACCAGCAGCATCGCGAGCAGTGCTGCCACAGCGCCCACACCGTACACGCCGACCCACCGCGGCAAGGCGGACAAAGGGCCATCGACGTGCGCGTAGCCGCCTGCGCCCCAAGGGAAGCCGGTCCACAGCACCCCGCGCGCCAGCTCGGCCAGCGTCCACAACGCGGCAAACAAAGCCACCGCCGTCCAGCCAGGCTGGCTCCAGCGCCGCCACAGCCCCACTGCCAGCGCGTAGTACAGCGCCAAAAACCCTGCCAGCGCCACCACGGCCACAACGGCCAGCGCCGCAGGCAGCCCGCCGTAGGTGTGCATGGAAATAAACAGCCACCAGAACGTGCAGGCCAACCACACCGTGGCAAACCACCACGCCCGCCCTGCGGCTTGGCGCGGGCTGTGGCTGTGTGCGAACGTCCACGCAGCGACTGCCAGCGACACGATTTGCAGCCACCACAGCGGCTCGCCACTGCCAGGCCAGGCCAGCGCTCCCGCCTGCAAGGCGCCCGCTGCAGTCAATATGGGAAAGGCCCAGAGATTACGAATCAGAGGTGGACGATTCACACCGGTGCGCATGCTCCAGTTCATGAAGGGGCGCTTTCCACAGCGGCTGCGCTG
>JBJEZV010000156.1:0-1520 GCA_051887595.1 Comamonas sp. | reverse complement strand
CCCTGCTACCCGTGTCCCTTCGCTGCGCTACGGGCAACCTGCGATGACCACAGGTCAGGCGCTTACTTGCGGTCAACCTGCTCTGTCTCTACCCGCATGTCCAGCACATAGGCAAATGCGGAGGCATCGGCTGGAGGGTTCTTCACGGGGTAACGTTTCAAACGCAGCACATTGCGCACACCCGGCTGGAAGGTAAAGCCTTCGATGCTGCCGTGAAAGTACTGCCATTCACCCGCAGGCAACTTGCGCCAGTTGCTGTCATAGCGAATTTCCCGCACCTGCAAACACTCGGTGTGCAGCTCACCAGAGACGCAGGGCTTGGTCTGCGGCGCCACTTCTAAAAATACCGTTTCACCTGCGCTACCGTAGCGCGTGGTATCGGTCGGTTCACCACGCATGTGCCAGCGGCTGCCGTCACTGAACGTCACCACCATGCGCGGCGTGGGCGCGCCCTGCACCATCTGCACCGACTGCATGCGCCCAATGTGCTCCCCCACGGCGCGCTCCAACTGCGACAGGCGCTGGTCGGAACACGCCATCATGGTGCTGATGCCACGGCCCATCTTTAGCTGGTTGCCGTCGATCTGGTAGGGCGTGATGATGTTGTTGCAAATCTTGGTGAACACCGTCTGCTCACGGCCCTCGCTGCCCGCGTTGAAATCCAAGCGCACGGGGGTCTTAGGCTCCAGCGCCTTGAAATGCGGTTGCACCTTGCCGCTGGCATCTTCGGCATGGTCCAAATACCAGTGGTAGGCCTGCAATGTGGCATTAGTAGATGTGTGCATGCCTTGGGTATGCCCGCCTTGAGGGGGCTGTGCTGTGTGGTCAGAAGGGCTGGTGCCGCAGGCAGCCAAGCTCAATACAGCAGCGGCGCACAGCGCAGTCAGGGGCCATCGATTCATACCTTCATCCTTCCAGTTGAAGCCAAGTGGGCTTGGCGTTGCGGTTGCAGCCCATGCTACGGGTGCAGCTGATTTCAGCCTGTAGGGGGTGGGCGCATATCCTTGTGTAGGTTGGGAAGGGATGGGGTGGTGAAGTTCCTTGAAGGATTGTGTTTATTAGTCAAATGTGGGTTTTGGCGAGGTTTCACTAGGACTAGTAGCTATGGAAACTGCATTTCCTTTCCACCTTCTGAGCCGCTTATCGCGCGGGGCGACTTCCTTTCCTTTGCTTGCCCAAAGGAAAGTAAGCAAAGGAAATGGCACCCTGCTACCCGTGTCCCTTCGCTGCGCTACGGGCAACCTGCGGTGCTCAATTGCTAGGGAAGGCTGGTCAGATCACAAAGCAGATGCGTCCTGCGGCGCATCTGCCCACCCCGTGCTCTGTGCACCTCGGCACGGGTGGAAGGGTAAGTATTAGAACCTTGTGTTACTCGCAATCCGATAGGGCATTGAGACCACAGCACCCTTATTTCGATCAATCTCAGAGATCATTTGCAATTGCTGGCAAGGGGTATCCTTTAGCAAGATGGTTTTTGATGTCCTCATGCAACTTCTCCATTTTAAAAAAATTCTCACCTA
>JBJEZV010000155.1:0-1539 GCA_051887595.1 Comamonas sp. | reverse complement strand
AGGGTGGCTTAATCGTAAAAACACCGTCACACCGCAAGCCTATGTCCACACGACCTCTTCGATTTTTGCGCCGCGGGCAACCCGTGACGCTGCACAACATCCCACCTGACCGCACCTTGCTGGAAGTGCTGCGCGAAGACCTGCACTGCACTGGCACCAAGGAAGGTTGCGGCGAAGGTGACTGCGGTGCTTGCACCGTGGTGCTGGGCGAACGTACGCTTGATGAACAGGGCACGCCGCAGCTTAGCTACAAAGCCATCAACAGCTGCATTCGCTTGGCCCACTCGATCGACGGCATGGCCTTGTGGACCGTCGAAGATCTGAACCAAGATCCGCTGATTGAGCGTACGCCGGGCCAGGATCTACACCCCGTGCAGCAGGCCCTGCTGAGCCAGCACGCCACGCAGTGCGGCTTTTGCACGCCGGGTTTTGTGATGAGCATGTTCGGCATGTACCAAAACCAGGCCCGCGGCACGCAGCTCACACGCAGTGATGCGCAAGAAGCGCTGTCCGGCAATCTGTGCCGCTGCACAGGCTATCGCCCTATCTTGGAAGCGGCGCTGCACATGGGGCAATTGCCACCTGCTACGGTTAACAGTGTGGCAGTGCTTGAAAAACTAGAGCAGCTTTCCATTAAGGAAAGCCAACTTCAAAGTGATAACACTTACAAAAGGCCATCCAGCCTAGGAGATCTGCTACAACTTCGCGCGCAATTTCCGCAGGCACAGGTGGTCGCAGGCTGCACAGACGTCGGCTTATGGGTGACCAAGCAGCACCGCCGTTTTGAACAGGTGCTGGACACCACAGGCGCAGCGGAGCTGCGCCGCATTGACTCATCAGATGGTCATTTGCGCATTGGTGCTGCCGTCACCTTGGAAGCCGCTTTCGGTGCTATGCAGCAGCACTGGCCCCAATTGCACCGTTTTGCTGCCCGCTTTGCCGGGCTGCCCGTGCGCAACAGCGGCACGCTCGGCGGCAATGTGGCCAACGGCTCGCCGATTGGCGATTCCATGCCCCTGCTCATTGCTCTGCAGGCACAGGTGGTGCTGGCCAGCGTACGCGGCGAGCGCAGCCTGCCGCTGGAGCAGCTCTATACCGGTTATCGCCAGAACGTGATGGCCCCAGATGAACTGGTGGTGCGCATCGACATACCTTTGCCTGCCTACGACCGCCCCGGCACCACCTACCTGCGTGCCTACAAAATCAGCAAGCGCCAAGACGATGACATCTCCGCCGTGTGCCTGGCAATCCAGGTACAAGTGGTGGACGGTGTGGTGCAACACGCCAGCATTGGTGCAGGCGGTGTGGCGGCGACACCCGCTCGAGCCAGCCGCACCGAAGCGGCGCTGCAAGCCCACGCTTGGAACGTTTCTACGGTGCAAGCGGCCATCGCCACATTACAAGCTGAGTTTCAGCCGATTTCTGACATGCGCGCCAGCGGCAGCTACCGCCGCCACGTGCTGGGCAGTCTGCTGCAGCGCTTTTGGCTGGAAAGCCAAGGCCACAGCGGCACATCGCTGGAAGATATTCGCGTGGAGG
>JBJEZV010000154.1:9954-11683 GCA_051887595.1 Comamonas sp. | reverse complement strand
ACCAAGCCAAAGACGCGCTTTTTGGCGCTGGCCACATAGGCATTACCGGGGCCAGTGATCTTGTCGACCTTGGGCACAGTCGCTGTACCGTAAGCCAACGCTGCCACGGCCTGTGCGCCGCCAATGGTGAAAGCGCGGTGCACGCCTGCCACATAAGCGGCGGCCAGCACCAAGGGGTTTTTCTCACCGCGCGGTGTGGGCACGACCATGATGATCTCGGGCACACCTGCGACTTGCGCCGGAATGGCGTTCATCAACACGCTGGAAGGATAGGCTGCCTTGCCACCGGGAACGTAAATACCGACCCTATCCAGCGGCGTGACCTTCTGGCCTAGCAGCGTGCCGTCTTCGTCACGGTAGCTCCAGCTCTCGCCATTGGCTTTCTTTTGGGCTTCGTGGTAGCTGCGCACACGGCGGGCAGCAGCTTCCAAAGCGCTCTTTTGGGCGGCGCCCAAGCTGTCAAATGCAGCCTTGAGCTCAGCCTGCGTCAACTCCAGCGCTTTGACGCTGTCCACCTGCAGGCCGTCAAAACGTGCGGTGTACTCCAGCACGGCCGCATCGCCACGGGCTTGCACATCCGCCAGGATGTCGGCCACACGCTGCTCAATCGCAGCATCCGTATCGGCCGACCAATGCAGGCGCTGCGCAAAATCGTGTTCGAAATTGGCATCCGCCGTGGACAGACGAAGGGGTTGAGCTGCGATTTCCATAGTACTTACCAGAGAGACGAAAGTTAGTTGTTCTTAGCGGCGACGGCTTGGGTGAAGGCGTCGATGATGTGCCGCAATTGCTGCTGCTTGAGCTTGAGCGAAGCCTGATTGACCACCAGACGCGAGCTGATGTCCATGATGGGCTCCACCTCCACCAAATCATTGGCTTTGAGCGTATTGCCTGTAGACACCAAGTCCACAATGGCATCGGCCATGCCGGTCAGCGGCGCAAGCTCCATGGAGCCATAGAGTTTGATCATGTCCACATGCACACCCTTTTTGGCGAAAAACTCGCGGGCGATCAGGGGGTACTTGGTGGCCACTTTCAAGCGTGCACCTTGTTTGACGGCATGCGCGTAGTCAAAGCCATTTCGCACCGCCACACTCACGCGGCACTTGGCAATTTGCAGGTCCAGTGGCTGGTACAGCCCCTGACCACCATGCTCAATCAGCGAGTCCAGACCCGAGACGCCCAGATCCGCACCACCGTATTGCACATACACAGGCACATCAGAGGCGCGCACCAGCACCACGCGCACATCCGGCTGGTTGGTGTCAAAAATCAGCTTGCGGGATTTGTCGACATCTTCAGTGACGGCAATGCCTGCTGCGGCGAGCAGCGGCACGGTTTCTTCAAAGATACGGCCCTTGGAAAGGGCAATGGTGATGCTCATTTAGGAAATTCTCTCAATGTCTGCACCCAGGCCGCGCAGCTTGGCTTCCATGCGGTCATAGCCACGATCGAGGTGGTAGATACGGTCAACCGTTGTCTCGCCCTTGGCCACCAGCCCTGCAATCACCAAACTGGCAGACGCGCGCAAATCAGTGGCCATCACCGTGGCGCCCGACAACGGCTTGCCACCCACCACCGTGGCCACACGGCCATCGGTGGTGATCTGCGCGCCCAGGCGCAGCATTTCGTTGACGTGCATGAAGCGGTTTTCGAAGATGGTCTCAGTGACCATGCTTGTGCCTTCGGCCACGAGATTGAGCGCCATGAACTGCGCCTGCATGTCGGT
>JBJEZV010000154.1:6250-9854 GCA_051887595.1 Comamonas sp. | reverse complement strand
AAGGCCAGCACCGAAGCGCGCATGGTCTTGACCAGCTCGTAAGGGGCTTCGGGGTTGTTCAGTGCACCGGCATCGAGCTGGACGGTGCCGTTGTCGTCGCGCTCAGCCGTCACCCCCATGTTGCGGATGAGCTTGAGCATGGTGGCAACGTCTTGCAGACGTGGCACGTTGTGCAAGGTGACAGGCTGTGCCGTCAACAAGGCCGCGCACAACTCGGGCAAGGCAGCGTTCTTGGCGCCGGAGATGACAACTTCTCCGTGCAAAGCACGACCACCGCGAATCAAAAGTTTGTCCATGGCGTGAAGCCTTGAATGGGAATTAGTAATAAAAATAGCCTCTAGCCCTTATGTATCAAGGGCTAAATGCTATGTTTGTTTATTCTGCGTCAGCAGATTTGGCCGCCCATTCTGCCGGAGTCCACGTCTTCATGGACAGGGCATGGACTTCGTCCGTGGTGATGCGCTCACCCAAAGTGGCATACACCAGACGCTGGCGCGCCAGCAAACGTTTGCCTTCGAACTCTTTCGACACAATGGTGGCAAACCAATGCCGTCCATCGCCTTCGATAGACAGATGCTCGCAGTTCAAGCCTGCTTGAATAATGGATTGCAATTGGTCAGCAGTCATAAAAGTCTCAATCGCTGCAGCACTGGGCGCTGCAGCAGGTCATGCAGCGCACCTCAAAGGTACGCCTTATCAATGGCGAATTTTGTAGCCAATACGCAGCAAGTGCACGGCCAGCGCACTGACCAACAGCCAGGCCGCGCCGACGATGGCCAAACTCAGCCAAGGCGAAATATCGCTTTGGCCAAAGAAGCCGTACCGGAAACCGTCAATCATGTAGAAAAACGGATTCAGGTGGCTGATCTGCTGCCAAAAAGGCGGCAAAGATTGAATGGAATAGAACACGCCAGACAAAAACGTCATGGGCATGATCAAGAAGTTCTGAAAGGCCGCCATTTGGTCAAATTTATCGGCCCACAAACCGGCAATCAGGCCCAAGGTGCCCAGTAGCGCAGCGCCCAAAATGGCAAAAACGGCAATCCACACGGGCGCAACCGCTACGGCCGGTGTGAAAAACAAGGTCACGATGTAGACCCCAAGCCCCACTACCAGACCACGTACGACCGAAGACCCTACGTAGGCTGCGAACCATGCCCAGTGCGACAGCGGGGTGAGCAAAATAAACACCACGCTGCCCATGATCTTGCTTTGCACCAAGCTCGATGAGCTGTTGGCAAATGCGTTTTGCAGCACGCTCATCATGACCAGCCCAGGCACAAGAAAGGCTGTGTAACCGACGCCGTCGAAGACCTGCACGTGGTCTTCCAGCACATGGCCAAAAATCAGCAAGTACAGCACTGCTGTCATCACCGGCGCGGCCACGGTCTGAAAGCTCACCTTCCAGAAACGCAGAATTTCTTTGTAGAACAGGGACGTCCAGCCCTGCATGTGCGCAAACATCACGCAGCCCCTTTCATGACTTGCAGGAACACGTCTTCCAGATCGGCGCGTCGTATTTCCATGTCTTCCATCACCACTTGGGCTTCACGCAAGGTTGCCAAGAAACGCTCAATATCGTGCGGACCTTGTGCTGGCAACTGCACCACACGGCCCGTCACGCGTGCAACGGGCGCCAGCACCTGCGGCAACGCATGGTCGGTCTTGAACTGCAGTACGTTAGACGTGGCGGTCTTGAGCAAATTGGAGGTGTCATCGAGCGCCACGACCTTGCCTTGCTTGAGCATGGCAATGCGATTGCACAAAGCTTCGGCCTCTTCCAGGTAGTGCGTGGTCAGCAGCACCGTGTGCCCCTGCTTGTTGAGCTTGGCAATGAAATGCCACAGCGTCTGGCGCAACTCCACGTCGACACCGGCCGTTGGCTCGTCCAGAACAATGATGGGGGGTTTGTGCACCAGCGCTTGCGCTACCAGCACCCGGCGCTTCATGCCGCCCGAAAGCTGGCGCATATTGGCATGGGCTTTGTTCGCCAAGCCCAGACTTTCTAGTAACTCATCAATCCACGCATCGTTGTTGCGCACACCAAAGTAGCCGGACTGAATGCGCAGCGTCTCGCGCACGTTGAAAAAGGGATCGAATACCAGCTCCTGCGGCACCACCCCCAGCTGCTTGCGCGCTGCAGCGTAGTCTTGCTGCACGTCTTTGCCCATGACCTGGATACGCCCAGAAGTAGGCTTGGCCAGACCCGCCAAGATGCTGATGAGCGTGGTCTTGCCTGCGCCATTGGGGCCGAGCAAACCAAAGAATTCACCCTCTGCAATGTCCAGGCTCACGTTTTTGAGTGCCTGAAAACCGCCTTTAGAGGTCGCGTACGTTTTGGAGACAGATTGAATGGATACAGCTGGCATGAGAGCCTGACATTCTAAGGCCATGCCGCTGTAGGACCAGCGCTGGACGCAAGGGGGAGTTAAAGCGAGATAGAGGCTGCTGCACCAGCCGCCGCAGCGTCAGGATGGAGCAAAGGCAGCACCCCATACACCTGCGCCAGCGATTGCAATTGCTGCGGCCAAGCACGCACGTGCAGCGTGCACGCTTGTGCCTCAGCTTGGCGCCGCAAGGCCAACAGCAAAGCCAGGCCTGCAGAATCAAAGGACTGCACCGCAGCCGCGTCCAGCACGATGTCCGTGCCTGCTGGCACGGCGCGCATTTGCGGCTGCAGTTGCTGCTGCACCTGCAGCACTTGGGCTTCGTTAAGTACCGCAGGAAGTGCAATCACACTGGCCATGGTTTACTTGTTCTTCGCGTCTGCTGCGATGGTGCGGCTCGACAAGGCATTAATCAGACCATCGATGCCGCCCTTGTTCAGCTCCTGAGCAAACTGCGTGCGATAGGTCTCGACCATCCACACACCCAGCACATTCAGGTTGTAGATCTTCCAGCCCTTGCCATCGGCGTTCTCCAGGCGGAAATCCAACTGCACGGGCTCACCCTTGCCATGCACTTCGGTGCGCACCAGCACATCTTTGTCATCGGCAGCGGCACGCAGCGGCTTGACCACGACGCGTTGATCGCTCACTTGCTTGAGCGCACCCGCATAGGTGCGAATCAGCATCAGCTTGAACTCTTGCTGCAAGCGTTCACGCTGCTCAGGCGTTGCCTGACGCCACTGGGGACCTACCGCCGCAGAAGTCATGCGGCGAAAGTTCACATGTGGCATCACGGTGCTGTCCACCACCTGCGAGATGCGGGCGATGTTGCCATTGCGCAGTTCAGGATCGGCCTTGATGGTCTCCAGCACGTCCGATGACAAGCGTTTGACCAGTGCATCCGGTGTTTCGATCGCTGCTTGCGACCATGCAGGAGCTGCCAGCCACAGGGCAGAGGTGGCAGCCAGGGTGGCCACCAGGGTACGACGTTGCATCATGGGTTGTCCTTTCAGGCCAGGGCTTGCATGGCCCTGGAACAGCTCAGTCGTCGTAGCTTTCTACGCGACCGGCGTTGTCATCATTGTGCTGGCGGCTAGCGGGATCACGCTGTTTCAAATAGAAATCCCGCACCAAGGTGTAGCGATCCAGCGAGGCGGCTTCCAGCGTGTCCGTTGCATTGAGCAAATTGGCGCGCGTATTAACCAAGCGCAGGCCCG
>JBJEZV010000154.1:0-6150 GCA_051887595.1 Comamonas sp. | reverse complement strand
GTGAAGCGCACCATGTGGTTGTACGCCTTCTCACCATTGCCTTGCAGGGCATGGTTGACCATGGACCACAAGTCGCCAATGTTGCCAAAGAAGTTACTCACGCCTGTGCGCACCGGCTGAGGTGTAATCGTCTGGTAGGCCTTAGCAACAGGCTCAAACACGGCCTCGTCAACCGCGTCGTTGAACTTGGTCATCGAGCGGTTGTAGCCTTCAAAAGGGTCTTGGGGGTGCGTAGCCTGGGTAGAGGCGCAGCCCACCATGCTCAGGCTGGAAGCCAGCACCAGGCCCACACCCATCAGGCGCAGCGTCGAAGTATGGTTACGTTTTTGCATCATCGTGTCACCTACAGCAGGGTATGGGGCGATCAGTTGGCAGGGCTCTCAGAGCCACCCTCTTCGGCCTTGTTATAGAGAAACTGTCCGATCAGATTTTCCAGCACCACGGCCGATTGCGTAGCCGTCAGTCGGTCACCTTCCGCCAGATTCTGGTCGTCCGCGCCGGCTTCAATGCCCACATACTGATCACCCAGCAAACCGCTGGTCAAAATCTTCAAAGAGCTGTCCTTGGGAAAGGCGTATCGCTTTTCCATGGCCAGATGCACGGTCGCCTGGAATGTCTGGTCATCGAAAGTGATGGCCTCCACGCGGCCCACCACCACGCCCGCGCTTTTCACGGCTGCTTTGGGCTTGAGGCCGCCAATGTTGTCAAAGCGCGCCGTGACTTTGTATGTATCTTGGAAGCTCAAGCTCAGCAAGTTGGCCGACTGCAACGCCAGAAACACCAGCGCAGCCGCTCCAATCAAGACAAAGAGGCCGACCCAAACGTCGTTTTTAGATGCCTGCATAACAAAATTCCTCGTGAAACCTGTGAGCCTTAAATGCTGAACATGGAAGCTGTGAGCAAGAAGTCCAGTGCCAACACGGCCAGCGATGCCACCACCACCGTGCGTGTGGTGGCACGCGAGACCCCTTCGGGCGTCGGCTTGGCGGTATAGCCTTGGTACAGCGCAACAAAGGTCACGGCCACACCAAACACCGCGCTTTTGATGACGCCATTGCCCAGGTCATGCCACCAGTCCACGCCAGACTGCATCTGCCCCCAAAAAGCGCCGCCGTCGACACCAATCATTACGACGCCTACCAACCAGCCACCGATGATGCCTATGGCGCTGAACACCGCCGCCAGCAGGGGCAGTGCAATACAGCCCGCCCAAAAGCGGGGCGCCAAAATGCGCTTGACGGGGTCCACCGCCATCATTTCCATGGCAGACAGTTGCTCTCCGGCCTTCATCAAGCCAATTTCTGCCGTCAATGCCGTACCCGCGCGGCCAGCGAAAAGCAGCGCGGTGACCACAGGACCCAGCTCACGCAGCAGCGACAGCGCCACCAACAACCCCAGCGCCTCGGCAGAGCCATAGCGTTGCAACGTGTAGTAGCCCTGCAAGCCCAGCACAAAGCCCACAAACAAGCCCGAAACGCTGATGATGGCCAGCGAATAATTGCCCAGAAAATGCAACTGGTCACTGAGCAACCGCCCACGCGCCAGCGTGGCAGGCAGCAAGCCCAGCAAACGCACAAATAAACGTGCAGCCTGGCCCAGCCCTGCCAGCTGCTGCCGCGTCCACAGCCCCAAGGCAGCAATCGCCTTCATGCGCGGCCTCCGAAATCTTGTTCCAAGCTGGGTGCTGGATAGTGAAACGGCACCGGCCCCTGTGGGCGCGCATGGATGAACTGCTGCACCAGAGGATCGGGATTGGCCCGCACCTGCTCAGGTGTGCCCTGCGCGGCAATACCGCCCGAACCCAAAATCACCACATGGTCGGCCACGTGGAAGGTCTCTTCCAGATCGTGCGAAACCAAAATGCTGGTCAGACCCAAGGCGTCGTTCAAGGTACGAATCAAGCGTGCCGCCGTACCCAGTGAGATAGGGTCCAGCCCTGCAAAAGGCTCGTCATACATGATCAGCTCGGGGTCCAGCGCAATCGCGCGCGCCAGCGCCACGCGGCGGGCCATGCCCCCGGAAATTTCGCTGGGCATAAGATCACGCGCACCGCGCAAGCCTACAGCGTGCAGCTTCATCAACACGATGTCGCGCACCATGTCTTCAGGCAGCTTGGTGTGTTCACGCAGCGGAAACGCGACGTTGTCGAACACACTCATATCGGTGAACAGCGCCCCGAATTGAAACAGCATGCCCATACGGCGGCGCATGGCGTACAGCTGCTTGTCCTGCATCTGACCTACGTCTTCACCCCGCACCAGGACCTGGCCCTGCTGGGCGCGGTACTGACCACCAATCAGGCGCAGTACCGTGGTCTTGCCACCGCCGGAGGCGCCCATCAATGCCGTGACTTTGCCTTGCGGCACTTGCAGGCAAACGTCGCGCAGGATGGTGCGGTCACCATAGCCAAAGGTGACGTTGCGCAGCTCCACAAGGGGGGCAGAAGTACTCATGCGGTGGCAAACAAGGGAAAACGAGAAAGTCGCTATTGTGCAGACAAGCTAAGCAGGCACCGGCACAAAGCCCAAAACAAACATACACCAGCGTATGTTTCTAAAAACTTCAAAAAGTAACCGCAGCTTGCCGCCGGTGTTGCGCTGGCGCCAGAGTAGGCACTCTGCCCGGTGGCACTGCAGATGTGAAAACTGCAGCCGAAGCTGCAGCTTTTTTACAACATATTATGCAAAAACGCCTTCGTGCGCTCGTGCTGTGGGTTGGCAAAGAACTCGCTCGAAGGCCCTTGCTCAACGATATGGCCGCCGTCCATGAAGATCACACGATTGGCCACTTCACGGGCAAAACCCATCTCGTGGGTCACCACCAGCATGGTCATGTGCTCATCAGCCAGCTCGCGCATGGTGCGCAAGACTTCACCGGTCAGCTCAGGGTCCAGCGCCGAGGTGGGCTCGTCAAAGAGCAAAATATCGGGGTCCATGGCCAGCGCACGGGCAATCGCCACACGCTGCTTTTGACCACCAGACAAGCGATTCGGATAGGCATCGCGCTTGGCCGACAAGCCGACCTTGGCAAGCAACGCCTCCGCCTTGGGCACGATGGCCTCGCGCTTCATCTTTTTGACCAGCATGGGGGCTTCAATCAGGTTTTCCAGCACGGTCAGATGCGGGAACAAATTGAAGGACTGGAACACCATGCCCATCTTGTGACCGATTTTGCGGATCTGGGCTTCAGACACATACTGGGCTTTGCCATTGGCATCGTTTTGCGCCAGTACTTCACCCTCAATGACCACCGTGCCGCGGTCAATGGTCTCCAGGTGGTTCAGGCAGCGCAAAAACGTACTTTTGCCCGATCCTGAAGGGCCGATCACCGCCACCACTTCGCCACGCAGCAACTCCAGCGAGACACCGCGCAGCACTTCATTGCCGCCAAAGGCCTTGTGGATGTCCTTGGCAGAGATCATGACATCAGGCTTCGTACTTGGCATAGCGTTTCTCGAGATACTGGAAGCCCCAGGTCAGTACCAAGGTCATCACTAAATAGAAGCAGGCCGCCACAATGAAAGGCGTGGTCGTGAAATCGCGCTGGACAATGCCACGCGCGGCGCGCAGCAAATCGTTCAGGGCCAGCACATAGATCAGCGAGGTGTCCTTGACCAAGGTGATGGTCTCATTGGACAACGGCGGCAAGATGCGTGGCCAGACTTGAGGAATCACAATGCGGCGCATGGTCTGGGCATACGACAGGCCCAGCACCTTGGCGCCTTCGTACTGACCACGGTCGATCGACTGAATACCGGCACGGAAAATTTCCGCAAAGTAGGCCGCGTAGTTCAGCGTGAAGGCAACGATGGCGGCAGGAAAGTCGTCAAAACGCACGCCGATGACTGGCACAAAGGGCAGCGCGAAGTAGATGAACAGCATCTGCAGCATCAGCGGCGTGCCGCGCATGAGCCAGATATAGCCCCCCACCAAAGCACGCAGCCCCGCAAAACGGGACAGACGCACGAGTGCCAGCACCAGCCCTAGCGGGATGGACAGCACCAGCGTGATCGCAAAGAGCTTGAGTGTCACCATCGCGCCTTGCGACAGTGGCCCCAAAAGGGAAATTACGTAATCCATGAAACAGGCCTTTAGCGCGACCGCTTAAACGGGTGTCGCTGGCACCACCACAGTGCCCCGCAGTGCAGCTGCACGCTGCACCAACAAAAAACACCGGCGGGCCAAGGCGGGCCACGCCGGTGTGTGGTCAAGCGCGAAGCTTACTTGACAATGTTTTCACCAAACCACTTCTTGGAAATTTCAGCTGCAGTGCCGTCGGACTTCATGTCCTTGAGCGCTTGGTTGACCTTGCCCAGTAGTTCGGTGTCGTCCTTGCGGAAGCCCACGCCATAGTCTTCAGTGCCGAAGTTGTCTTGCAGCACGGTGTAAGCATCGGGCTTCTTGGCCACATGGAAGCGGCCCACCACTTCGTCGACAACCACAGCGTCCAGACGACCAGCTTCCAGGTCCATCAGCGCCGTGATGTTGTCACCAAATTGCTTGAATTCCTTGAAGGTCTTGAAGACTTCTTCTTCCTTCTTCATGGCGTCCACCGCCGAAGACGACTCTTGCACACCCACGATCTTGCCAGCCAGACGTGCCTTGTCAGCGATATCAGAGCCTGCCTTGACGATGATGATCTGGCGATTGGCCATATAGGGGTCGGTGAAGGCAATGTGCTGCTTGCGCGACTCCAAAATGGTCAGGCCATTCCACAGCACGTCAATGCGCTTGCCATTGAGTTCGGCTTCCTTGGCGCTCCAGTCAATCGGCTTGAACTCCACTTCCATGCCCAGACGCTTGGTGGCTTCACGGGCCATGTCGATGTCAAAGCCGACCAGCTCGTTCTTCTCGTCACGGAAACCCATGGGAGGAAAGTTGTCATCCAGGCCCACCACGATCTTGGTGGCAGCTGCAGGCGCAGCAGGCGCGTCTGCCGTCGCGGCAGGCTCAGACTTGCCGCAAGCAGCGAGGATGGCAGACAAGGCCAACGTGGCAAGAAGGGTACGTTTTTTCATGGCTTCAAAGTAGAGGTGGAAAAACCGGTCATGCCTACGTCACGCAATCCCCGGACAAACCCGGGTTGCTGTATGCCACGTAGGCCGAATCCGGTATTGTCGCGCAGACCAGCCCCAGTTGCTACCTCTTCGCGGCATAACCTCGCAGCACCCCGCTCCTCGTCCTTTGGGACGCTTTCGCCATGCCTGACACCGAATTGCCCGCTCCCTTGCTCCAGGCCTATATCGCCACGCAGTACAGCTTGCAGGGCTTGGACTGGCACCTCTCCATTGGCCAGCACCAGCCTGCATTGGCGGCGCACTTCACCCGCCACGCGGTGCAATGCGCCACTTATCTGACGGCCTGTAACCCTTACAGCACGCCCTTGTCAGCAGCCGAAAACGCACAGCGCATGACCGAATTGCGCCAGGCGCTGCAAAAAGCCGGCTGGTCTTGGCTGGATGGCCAAGGGCGTGATCCCAGCGGGCTATGGCCGCCGGAGGACAGTGTGCTGGTCTGGGGAATGCCTACCTCAACGGCACGCGCCTGGGGCGCGCAGTGGCAGCAAAACGCCGTGGTGTTTTGTGGCGCCGATTGCGTGCCACAGCTGCTTTTGCTGCGCTAATCAGAGCTATAAGCCTTTGCCTACAAAGGTTTTCAAATAGAAAACTATTGCAAATTCTTGTCCATCAATGGCAAGCAGCTCTTCATTCTGAAGAGTTAGTCAATAAAAAAGCCAGCCAATGCCCGAAGACATTGCTGGCTCTTGGGGCCAGCGCTTAGCGCGGCAGATGGCTTTCGCCCATCAAGAACTCATCCACCGCACGCGCTGCCTGACGGCCTTCGCGGATCGCCCACACGACCAGCGATTGACCCCGGCGCATGTCGCCAGCGGCAAACAGCTTGGGCACGCTGGTGGCATAGCCGCCCGTGAAGTCTGTCGTGGCCTTGGCGTTGCCGCGACCGTCTTTTTCCACGCCGAAGGCGTCCAGCACGTTTTGCACAGGCGATACAAAGCCCATGGCCAAAAACACCAAATCTGCTTTGATGATTTGTTCTGTGCCTGGCACTTCGCTGGGCTTGCCATCCTTCCATTCAAGCTTGACGGTCTTGACGCCGGTGAGTTGGCCCTTTTCACCAATAAACTCCTTGG
>JBJEZV010000153.1:0-1555 GCA_051887595.1 Comamonas sp. | reverse complement strand
ACTTTGTGCCCAACTACGACGGCTCCACGCAAGAGCCCAGCCAGTTGCCTGCACGACTGCCGTTTTCGCTGCTTAATGGCGCCAGCGGCATTGCCGTGGGCTTGGCCACCGAAATCCCCAGCCACAACCTGCGCGAAGTGGCCGATGCCTGCGTGGCGCTGGTCAAAAAGCCTGCGCTGAGCGATGACGATTTGTACGCCCTGATTCCCGGCCCCGACTACCCCGGCGGTGGCCAAATCATCAGCAGCGCTGCTGACATTCGCCATGCCTACAGCACCGGCCGTGGCAGCCTGAAGGTGCGCGCCCGCTGGAGCATTGAAGAGATGGCGCGCGGCCAGTGGCAAATGGTGGTGAACGAGTTGCCACCGGGCGTGTCGGCCCAAAAGATCTTGGAAGAGATCGAAGAGCTCTCCAACCCCAAGGTCAAGACCGGCAAAAAGGCACTGACCCAAGACCAGCAGCAACTCAAAGCCACCATCTTGAGCGTGCTCGACGGCGTGCGCGACGAGTCCAGCAAAGACGCCCCCGTGCGTTTGGTGATTGAGCCCAAGACCAGCAAAACGCCCCAGCAAGACTTGATTACGGCACTGCTGGCCCACACCAGCTTGGAAACCTCGGCCAGCATCAACCTGACCATGATTGGTTTGGACGGCAAGCCCGTGCAAAAGTCGCTGCGCCGCATGCTGGAAGAGTGGGTAGCCTTCCGCCAGCAAACCATTACCCGCCGCTCGCAGCACCGCCTGGAGAAGGTGCAGGCCCGCATCCACATTCTGGAAGGCCGCCAGATCGTGCTGCTCAACATCGATGAGGTGATTGCCATCATCCGCGAGAGCGACGAGCCCAAGGCCGCCCTGATGGCGCGTTTTGACTTGAGCGAGCGCCAGGCCGAAGACATCTTGGAAATCCGCCTGCGCCAATTGGCACGCTTGGAAGCCATCAAGATCGAAAAAGAACTGAGCGAGCTGCGCGAAGAAGAGGGCAAGCTGCAAGACATCTTGGCCAACCCCAAGAGCCTGCAGCGCCTGATGGTTAAAGAAATCGAATCTGATGCCAAAACCTTTGCCGACGAGCGCCGCACGCTGATTCAGGAAGAGAAAAAAGTCGTTGCCGAAATCAAGGTGCCTGACGAGCCTGTCACCGTCATCGTCTCGGAAAAGGGCTGGGTGCGCACGCACAAGGGCCACGGCCACGAGGCGGGCAACTTCAGCTTTAAGGCGGGCGACCAACTGTGGGGCACGTTCGAGTGCCGCACCGTGGACCAGCTCATCGTCTTTGGCAACAACGGCCGCGTGTACAGTGTGCCCGTGGCCACCTTGCCCGGTGGGCGTGGCGATGGCCAGCCCATCAACACCATGATTGACTTGGAACCCGGCACCCACATTGCCAGCTACTTTGCAGGCCCCGTGACCGCCACCTTGCTCATGAGCGGCAGCGGCGGCTATGGCTTTGTGGCCAAGGTCGAGAGCATGTGCGCCCGCAACAAGGGTGGCAAGGCGTTTGTCACCATCCAAGATGGCGAAACCCTGTGCCAACCTTCGGTGATTGGCGGCACCAA
>JBJEZV010000152.1:0-1558 GCA_051887595.1 Comamonas sp. | reverse complement strand
CCCGCCAAAGAAACGCAGTAATTCCGGCTATCTGGAGTAGGAGTTGGTGGCCTCCTGTCGGGAGGCTGCCAGGTGCAGTCGCGTCTGTGCACTGCACATGAAGGAGGAGGCCCTATGGGCGTAGTGATATTTGACGGCATCGCCTACGGCATGCTGTTGTTTCTGATCGCGGTCGGTCTGTCCGTGACCATGGGACTAATGAAATTCGTCAATCTTGCCCATGGTGCATTTGCCATGGTGGGGGGGTATGCCGCCGCCGTATTGATGAACAGCATGGGCTGGGGTTTCACCGCCGCTTTGCTTGCGAGCTTTGTGGCTGCTGCTGTCGTGGGCGGTGTGCTGGAAGTCGCGCTGTACCGGCGTCTGTACCGCGCGCACCCGCTGGACCAGGTGCTGCTGTCGATCGGCTTGGTGTTTGTGTCTATTGCCAGCTTTACCTACTTTTTCGGGCCGTCCATGCAGCCCTTTACCTTGCCTGCTGCGTTGACCGGACAAATCAGCGTTGCCGGACTGGAAATGGGGCGCTACCGGCTGTTCTTGATTCTCAGTGGTGTGGTCGTGTTGGTGGGCCTGATGCTGCTACTCAATAAAACCCGTTTTGGCGCCATGGTGCGCGCCGCGGTAGACAACCAGCGCGTAGCCAGCGGCGTCGGCATTCCAGTGCAAAAGCTGTTCTTTTTCACCTTTGTGATGGGCTGCGGTCTGGCGGGTTTGGGCGGTGCTCTGAGCTTGGGCGTGTTGGGCTTGGAACCTACGTTCCCGCTCAAGCACTTGGTGCTGTTTTTGATGGTGGTGTGCGTCGGGGGAGCCGGCACCATCATTGGTCCGTTCGTGGCTGCTTTGGTGGTGGGCGTGGTCGATGTGGCCGGCAAGTATTACCTGCCAGAAGCAGGTGCATTTTTGATTTATGTGTTCATGGTCGTAACTTTATTGGTTCGTCCCCATGGGCTGATTCCGCGCAAGGGGGCTTGATATGAAGTCCATCCAAATTTCTGCTCGCCAACTTCCCTATGCCGAGGCGCTGTTTTGGCTGCTCATGGCCAGCATGTTCTTTCTGCTGCCCGAGCATCTCACGCTGATGAGTCAGATTCTGATCATGGGCTTGTTTGCGGTGTCGCTGGACATGGCCCTGGGCTATGCCGGTATCTTGACGGTCGGCCACGCCGCTTTCTTTGGAATGGGCGCATACGCTGCAGGCCTGTGGGCCAAGCATGCCTGGAATGAGCCCTTGTCGGGCCTGCTGATTGCCGTGATGGTGTGTGCGGCGCTGGGTTACTTAATGAGCTATCTGGTGGTGCGCGGCGCCGATTTGACGCGTTTGATGATCACCATTGGTCTGTGTGTGCTCCTCGGCGAAACCGCCAATCGTTTGGCCGGAATTACGGGTGGCACCGATGGCTTGCAAGGCATCGAGTTGGCCCCGCTACTGGGCACGTTTGAGTTTGATCTCTGGGGCAAGACCAGCTACGTCTATTCGTTCTTAGTGGTGTTGCTGGCGTTCTTGGTGGTGCGCCGCATTTTGCGCTCGCCGTTTGGCTTGGCATTGCGCGGTATTCAC
>JBJEZV010000151.1:0-1559 GCA_051887595.1 Comamonas sp. | reverse complement strand
CGCCGTGGTGCGCACGCATTTGGGCGTGTCACAGGAGTTTGCTGTGGTGTGTGGCTTGGCCCTGGGTTACGAAGACACCACCGCCCCCATCAACACCATGCGTGCGACGCGCGCTGAATTTGCGGAGTGGGGCGAGCTCAAAGGTTTTTAGTCTGGAGTCCGCAGCCAGCAGGCCAATAAGGCAGTCACGCGCGACGGAGGCTCATACGCTCCAGCAATGCGACTGCAGCGCGAACAGCGCGTGCGACCTGCGGATTGAGCTCCATCATGGTGGGCGATGCCAGCACCACCAAACGGCTGGCATAGCGCGGGGCTTTGAGGGGGCGAAACACCACTCCTTCCACGCCTAACAGGGCAAACGAGGCGGGAACAATCACCACTCCCAGACCACTGGCCACCAGCGACAGCGCATTGATCAGCTGGCTGGCTTCGTGGCGAATCAGTGGCATGAATCCAGCGTCCATGCACAAGGCCAAGGTGCGATCGAAGTAGTCGGTGTCTTGGTAACGTGTGTAGCCGACAAAGGCTTCATGCATGGCCTCGGCCAGATCGAGTGGGGCCTGTGTCTGGGCCAGCGGATGCTGCATCGGCAGTGCCAAACAATACGGGTCATCCATGCTGGCAATTTCCAGCCCTTCGATAGGCCCACCCGGCCGTGCAATACCCAGGTCGAGTTGGCCTTGGCGCAAGGCACGTTCTTGGTGCGAGGAAATCATCTCGCGTGCCTCCCATTGCACATCCCATTGCTCGTCCTGGCTTTGTCGAATCAACGCAGGCAGCACGGATTGCATGGCCGAAGGCACCAATCCCAGTCGCAGGACCAGCTGGCTGTGGCGCCAGCGCTCGCGGGCGCGCACCGGTGCTTGCTCAGCCCGCGCCAAGATGGCCCGGGCATCTTCCAGCAGTGATTCACCTGCTGGGGTCAAGCGCACGCCGCGCGGCAGTCGCACGAACAAGGGCGTGCCGATTTCTTCTTCCAATTGTTTGAGTTGCTGAGACAGCGGCGGCTGGGCGATGAACAGTTTGCGCGCTGCTTGGCTGACATTGCCTTGTTCGGCAACGGCCACAAAGTAGCGCAGGTGGCGGAGTTCCATGCAGCTTATCCATACATTAGAAATATGGATCGAATACTAATTGAGTATTGGACATATGGAAAAGCTGTCCCAATACTCGAGGCTTTCGTGAGAGATGCGCATGCTTTGCCCATGCGATGCAACCATGCAAGCTTTGCAAAAAACCGCAGCAGCCAAAGGGTTGGTGCTACAAGATGTGGACGTTCCTGCGCCAGCTGCTGGAGAGGTGTTGGTGCGTGTGCATGCGACAGGCGTGTGCGGCACCGATTTGCACATTGACGAATGGACGGCCAGCTACCACTTCCTGGCCCCGGCCTTGCCTGTGACCATCGGCCACGAATTCAGTGGTGTGGTGGAAGCACTTGGAGAAGGCGTAGACCCCAGCTTCATGGGGCAATTGGTTGCAGTGCGTCCTTCCGTGACCTGCGGTGTCTGCGCAGCTTGCAGCAGCGGCAACTTTGATGCGTGCACGACACGCCGTGGCAT
>JBJEZV010000150.1:0-1562 GCA_051887595.1 Comamonas sp. | reverse complement strand
CCGCACCACGACATTTATTCGATCGAAGACTTGGCGCAGCTGATCCACGATTTGAAGAACGTGGCGCCACACGCTGACATCTCGGTCAAGCTGGTGTCGGAAGTGGGCGTGGGCACGATTGCGGCTGGCGTGGCCAAGTGCAAGAGCGACCACGTAGTGATCGCGGGCCATGACGGCGGCACAGGCGCTTCGCCCCTGTCGTCCATCAAGCATGCGGGCGGCCCTTGGGAAATTGGTCTGGCAGAAACCCAGCAAACCCTGGTGCTCAACCGTCTGCGCGGTCGTATCCGTGTGCAGGCCGACGGTCAGATGAAGACCGGCCGCGACGTGGTGATTGGCGCGCTGCTGGGCGCTGATGAGTTCGGTTTTGCGACTGCGCCGCTGGTGGTGGAAGGCTGCATCATGATGCGCAAGTGCCACCTCAACACCTGCCCGGTAGGTGTGGCCACGCAAGACCCTGAGCTGCGCAAAAAATTCACTGGCAAGCCTGAGCATGTCGTGAACTACTTCTTCTTTATCGCAGAAGAAGTGCGCCAGATCATGGCCCAGCTGGGTATTCGCAAGTTTGACGAGCTGATTGGCCGCACTGACTTGCTGGACACCCGCAAGGGCGTGGAGCACTGGAAGGCCCAGGGCCTGGACTTTAGCCGCCTGTTTGCCCAGCCCGCTGTGCCCGCCGATGTGCCCCGTTTCCACGTGGAGCAGCAAGACCACTTGCTGGACAAGGCACTGGACGTCAAGCTCATCGAGCGCTGCCAGCCTGCCATCCAAAACGGCGAGAAGGTGCGCATCATGGAAGTGGCCAAGAACGTCAACCGTTCCGTGGGTGCCATGCTCTCGGGCGCTGTGACCAAGGTCCACCCTGAAGGTTTGCCTGATGACACCATCCGCATTCACTTTGAGGGCACGGGCGGTCAGTCTTTCGGCGCTTTCCTGTGCAAGGGCATCACGCTCAATATCACAGGCGAAGCCAATGACTACACCGGCAAGGGCCTGTCCGGCGGCCGCGTGATCGTGCGCCCCAGCCACGAGTTCCGTGGCGAGTCCACACGCAACACCATCGTGGGCAACACCGTGATGTTTGGTGCGACCCGCGGCGAAGCCTTCTTCTCGGGCGTAGCAGGCGAGCGTTTTGCTGTGCGCCTGTCCGGTGCTACAGCGGTGGTCGAAGGCGTGGGTGACCACGGCTGTGAATACATGACCGGCGGTACCGTGGTGGTGCTGGGCAAGACCGGTCGCAACTTTGCTGCCGGTATGAGCGGTGGTGTGGCCTACGTCTACGACGAAGACGGCAAATTTGCTGAGCGTTGCAATACAGCCTCAGTGAAGCTGGAGAAAGTGCTGCCCCACGAAGAGTTTGTGGCCAGCGTGCCGCGCGGTATCTGGCACAACGCCCAAAGCGATGACCAGCAACTGCGTGCGCTGGTGGAAGCCCACAGCCGCTGGACTGGCTCCAAGCGTGCCCGTGACCTGCTGGACAACTGGGGCGCTGCGCGTGCCAAGTTCGTCAAGGTCTTCCCGACCGAGTACCAGCGTGCGCTCGGCGAAATCTATGAACGCAA
>JBJEZV010000149.1:0-11870 GCA_051887595.1 Comamonas sp. | reverse complement strand
ACATAGTCGCCGCGAATCAGGATGGCCAGATCAGGGCCGACAAATGGAATGGCCGCAAACAGGTTCACGATCACCTGCGCACCCCAATATGACATCTGTCCCCAGGGCAGCAAATAGCCCATGAAGGCTTCGGCCATCAGTGCCAAGAAGATGGCGCAGCCAAAAATCCAGACCAGCTCACGCGGCTTGCGGTAGGAGCCATACAACAAGCCACGGAACATGTGCAAATACACCACCACAAAGAAGGCAGAAGCGCCCGTGGAGTGCATGTAGCGAATCAGCCAGCCCCAGGGCACATCACGCATGATGTACTCCACAGAAGCAAAGGCTTTTTCTGCGTCCGGCTTGTAGTGCATGACCAAGAAAATCCCGGTCACGATCTGGATCACCAGCACCAACAGCGCCAGCGAGCCGAAGATGTACCAAAAGTTGAAATTCTTGGGCGCGTAATACTCGGACATGTGCTGCTTGTAGCCAGCAAATGCCGAAGGAAACCGGTTTTCAAACCAGTTCGTCACCTTTGCCCCGGTGGACGCGTTCGGATCGATCTCTTTGAATTCGTGGGCCATGTCGTGAAACTCCCTCAAGCCTTGTCTTCACCGATCAGGAGCTTGGTCTCTGACAGGTACATATGGGGTGGCACTTCGAGGTTGTCGGGTGCTGGCTTGTTCTTGAAGACACGGCCGGCCATGTCGAACGTAGAGCCGTGGCAAGGGCATAAAAAACCGCCCTTCCAGTCACTGGGTAAGGACGGTTGTGGACCAGGCACCAATTTATCGACCGGTGAGCACCCCAAGTGCGAGCAGATGCCCACAGCGACCAACACTTCAGGCTTGATAGAGCGCCAAGTGTTGCGCGCATATTCCGGCGTTAAATCGGCCGGATTGCGCTCCGAATTGGGGTCTGCGAGCTGGCCGTCGAGACTGGCCAGCGCATCGAGCTGCTCTTTGCTGCGCTTGATGATCCACACGGGTTTGCCACGCCACTCCACCGTGAGCTTTTCACCCGGCTGGAGCGCAGAGATGTCCACTTCCACCGCAGCACCTGCGGCTTTGGCCTTCTCAGAAGGCTGGAAGGTACTCACAAAGGGAACAGCGGCTGCCACGCCGCCTACCGCGCCAGCGCACGCTGACGTGATGATCCACGTCCGTTTGCTGGAGTCGACAGGTGTTTCGCTCATGGGGGTCCTCGATAAAAACAACGCTTGGTATAAGGGCAATCGAGAAATTGTAGCCATGCAAGGATCAGGAATCCAAGCACGCGTCTGACACGTTGTGTGCGTCGGATCGCGCAATATGGCCTATCTCAATTTTTTGGAGCATGCACATGGGCATGATGCAGGAATTCCGCGAATTTGCGGTCAAGGGAAACGTGATCGACTTGGCCGTTGGCGTGATCATTGGTGGCGCCTTTGGAAAGATTGTTGACTCGGTCGTCAACGATCTCATCATGCCGCTTGTGGGCATGGTGTTTGGCAAATTGGATTTTTCCAATCTATTTGTCACGCTGGGCAGTGTGCCGGAGGGAACGCCGCACACTTTGGCCGCCTTGCGTGAAGCTGGTGTGCCCGTGTTTGCCTATGGCAACTTCATCACCGTCGCGGTGAACTTCATCATCTTGGCTTTCATCATTTTCATGATGATCAAGCAGATCAACCGCCTCAAACGTGAAGCACCTGCTGCTGCAGAAGCCCCCGCACCGACCCCAGAAGAAGTGGTGCTGTTGCGCGAAATCCGCGACCAACTGCGCCGTTGATCGAATCGAATCCGACGAACGGTTAAAAACGGTCGCTGAATAACGACAAGCGAGCGAACAGCCGCTCTGTTTAGGGCGGCTTTTTTGCGCCCAAACTCAACGTGCCAAGGCCCGTGCGACGCGCACAGCCTCGATCAAACTGGAGGCATCCGCCACGCCTTGGCCTGCAATATCGAAGGCCGTCCCATGGTCAGGACTGGTGCGAATCAAGGGTAAACCCAGGGTCACATTGACCCCTTTTTCGACGCCCAAGTATTTGACTGGGATCAACCCTTGGTCGTGGTACATCGCCAACACTACGTCGAATTCGCCCGCTTTTTGGGCGGTCTGGCGGGCACGCATAAAGACCGTATCCGGTGCAAATGGGCCGTGGGCATCAATGCCTTCACGACGTGCGTCGGCGATGGCCGGTGCGATCGTGGTTTGCTCTTCGGAGCCGAACAAACCGCCCTCACCTGCATGTGGATTCAAGCCCGCAACACCGATGCGCGGTATGCGCCCCAACACCGGTTGCAACGCAGCATGCGTGATGCGCAGCGTTTGCAGCACATTGGCGTGTGTGACCGCCTCAATGGCTTGGCGCAGCGACACGTGGATGCTCACCAGTACCGTGCGCAATTCGTCATTGGCCAGCATCATGCGCACCGGCATCTGCTGCACCGGCACGCCCTTAAAAGCCGCCGCCTCGGCTTGTAGCAACTCGGTGTGTCCGGGAAAGTCGACACCCGCTGCATGCAAGGCTTCCTTGTGCAAAGGTGCCGTGACCAGCGCGGCAATCTCGCCCTGCAATGCCGCGCGTGCTGCCCACTGCACGCAGCGCGAAGCAGCTAAGCCGGCTGCTGCGCTGATCTGCCCCCAAGGCGCAGGCCCAGGCAGTTGTGGCAGCTGCCACACGGGCACGCAGCCTGGCGGCACATGGGCAATGTCGCTGAGCTGCGCCATCACCGCCAAGGGCACCTGGGTATGTCCCCGCGCATGGACCGCCTGCGCTGCACGCCGCAGCGTGGCAACCTCTCCCACCACCAAACACCCGCGCAGCAACTCAGGCGCATCGCGAAATGCCTGAATGATGGTCTCAGGGCCAATCCCGGCAGAGTCTCCCTGCGTAATCGCTATCGCTCGGTGCATGCTCCATCCTTGCTACCTTGCCGCTTAGGCAGGGTTGTCAATCTCGATAAAACGATGGCTGATGCCACAGCGCTGTGCCACATAGGCCGCAATTGCCGGTGCGCCATAGCGCTCCGTAGCGTGATGGCCTGCGGCAATAAAAGTGGCGCCTGTCTCGCGCGCCAGATGGGCCTGGGGCTCTGAGATTTCGCCGGTGATATAGGCATCAGCCCCAGCGGCCAGCGCAGCTTCAAAAAATCCTTGGGCGCCACCTGTGCACCACGCCAAACGGCGAATGGGTTGCTCCGGCGCGCCGCTGACGCAGGTCACCTTGCGCCCCAGCACTTGCTGTACATGCTCGGCCAGGGCAGCAGGCGTTGCGAACGCTACGTTGCCCAGCATGCCCAGCGCTTGCTCACCGAACGTGGCGTCGTGCTGTACGCCCAATTGCAGACCCAGCTGGGCGTTGTTGCCCAATTCCGGATGGGCATCCAGCGGCAAGTGATAGGCAAACACATTGATGTCATGCGCCAACAACAAGCGAACACGCTCTTTCATCCAGCCGGTGATGCGCCCGTCCATGCCTTTCCAAAACAGGCCGTGGTGCACAAAGATCGCATCCGCCTGATCCTCAATCGCCGCTTCAATCAGGGCACGGCTGGCGGTGACACCACTGACCATGTGGCGAATCTGCGCTTTACCTTCCACCTGCAGGCCATTAGGCCCGTAGTCTTTGAAGCGCTCGGGTTGCAACAAGGCATCGAATTGGGCAAGGAGGTCGTTTCGCTGAATCATGCGGCGATTGTGCCAAGACAGGACCCCAACCCCAGTCTGCGGGCCATTAAAAAGGGCAGCCGAAGCTGCCCTGTGTGTTTTGTATCCGCGACCGAATTACTTCGTCACCTTGGGCTGCCAGCCCTTGGAAGCCATTGGCCAGAACAGGCCAATCGCTGCACCCAAGATACCCATCGCAGCCACGTAGTGGGCAGGGGCCATCACGTCCGCTTGCTGCCACACAGACACCAACATAGGTGTCAGACCACCGAAGACAGCGTAGGCCATGTTGTAGGCAAAGGACAAGCCGGTGAAACGCACCGCCACTGGGAAGGCTCGCACACCCACGATAGGCAACAAGGAGATCGAGCCCACAAAGAAGCCCACCAGCGCATAGCGCGCGATCAAGGTTTCTTGGCCAGGCAGGCCCAGGTAGAACATGTACGCGGTGATGGTCATACCACCCCAGCCCAGCACCATGGTCCACTTGGTGCCGATCTTGTCATTGAGCCAGCCCCAGAACACGCAACCAATGGTCAACGTCACGGTGGCCACGGCATTCGCGGTCATCGCATCTTTGGGAGCGATCTGGAAAACTTTTTGCAAGTACGAAGGTGTGAACAGCACCACCACCACGATGGCGGTCGACAGCACCCAAGTCATCAGCGCCACCAACCAGCAAGCTTCCTTGTGGTCACGCAAGATGGTCTTAAGGGGCAACTCCGCGTCTTGTGCTTTGCGCTTTTGCAAATCTTGGAACAAAGGCGTCTCGTGCAAGAAGCGGCGCAGATACACCGACACCAGACCCAGCACACCGCCCACGATGAACGGCATGCGCCATGCCCAATCGTGGATCTCTGCTTGGGAGTAATTGCTGTTGAGCCACACACCAAAGATCGAGCCCAAGAAAATACCGCCGGTAATACCCGAAGTCAGTGTACCGATAGCCAAACCATAGTTTTTGGCCGGCGAGTGCTCAGCCACAAACACCCAGGCACCGGGCATTTCGCCGCCAATGGCTGCGCCTTGCAGCACGCGCATCAACAGCAACAGCAGGGGCGCTGCAATGCCGATGGCTTCGTAGGTGGGCAGCAAACCAATCACCAGCGTGGGCACCGCCATCAAGAAGATGGACAGTGTGAACATCTTCTTGCGACCGATCTTGTCACCGTAGTGCGCAATGATGATGCCGCCCAAGGGGCGTGCCAGGTAGCCCGCGGCAAAAATGCCCAGGGTTTGCAACTGACGCATCCACTCTGGCATGTCAGCCGGGAAGAACAGCGCGCCAATGACGTTGGCAAAAAATACGAAAACGACGAAGTCGTAGAACTCCAGCGTGCCGCCCAGCGACGACAGGCCAAGGGTTTTGTAGTCCTCACGGTTCAAAGGACGATGGTGCGCACCGCCCGCCACTTGGTGGGCTTGTGCATTCGGATGCTTACTCATAGGGATGTCTTTCCAATTCAAAAGGTCAGACAGCGCGAGAGCCGTGGCAACGGATAGATGCGTAAAGGCAGACTGGACTGTTCAATGGCTTCAGGGTGGCGAAACCGGTGGTCGGTGCACTCAGCGGGTGTGCCAAGCGCACAGTGAACACAGTGTGGCGCAGTCATGCACCATTCTAGGGTTTGCACTGTTATCGAATACCCTAGACTTCGCATTTAGCGATGTGATTTCGTAAATTAAGCCCAACCCATCGTTTTTGGCGATGGCAAATACCACCGCTTGGTGCACAAGACATCCCACTCACCACAATGGGCGTTTGGGCGTACGCTCACACCTTTGGCTTTTTACTTTTGGCCTCTCTTATTCCACTCTTATGAAGCGTTACTGGCTGTTGTTTTCCCAAGCCGTCACTGTCTTGCTTGCGGCTTATTTTGTGGTGGCTACCTTGCAGCCCTCGTGGTTGCGTGGCGGCAGTACTTTGAGCAAAGCAGGCATCTCTTTGCTGGAAGCGCCCTCGGCGCCGCGCACGGAATTTGCGCCCGGCTCTTTGGCGGCAGCGGCCCAAAAAGCCATGCCTGCGGTGGTGAGCATCAACACCAGCAAAGAAGTGCGTGACCCGCGTCTGAACGATCCTTGGTTTCAGTTTTTCTTTGGCGATCAGGTCGGCACGCAGCAGCAGGCCGGTCTGGGCAGCGGCGTGATCGTGAGCCCGGATGGCTACATCCTCACCAACAACCACGTGGTGGAAGGCGCCGACCAGATTGAAGTGACGCTGGCCGACAGCCGCGTGGCTGCGGCACGCATCATTGGCACCGACCCCGAGACCGACCTGGCGGTGCTCAAGATTGAGCTGGGCAATTTGCCTGTCATCGTGCTGGGCAACTCTGACCACGCCGTCGTGGGCGATACGGTGCTGGCCATCGGCAATCCATTTGGCGTGGGCCAGACCGTGACCAGCGGCATCGTGAGCGCGCTGGGCCGCAGCGAGCTGGGCATCAATACCTTTGAGAACTTCATCCAAACCGATGCTGCGATTAACCCCGGCAACTCCGGCGGCGCCTTGATCGATGTGGATGGCAATTTGCTGGGCATCAACACCGCCATCTATTCACGCTCCGGCGGCAGCATGGGCATTGGTTTTGCCATCCCTGTCTCGACCGCCAAGCTCGTCATGGATGGCCTGGTGCGCGATGGCAAAGTCACACGCGGCTGGATTGGCGTGGAGCCCAACGAACTCTCACCTGAGCTGGCCGAAACTTTTGGCGCCAAGGCACACCAAGGCGTGATCATTACCGGCGTGCTGCAAGGCGGCCCGGCTGCGCGCGCGGGCATGTTGCCCGGCGATGTGATTGTCGAAGTTGACGGCCAAAGCGTGCGCAATGTGCCGGAGATGATGACTGCCGTTGCGGCGCTGCCTCCTGGCCAAGCTGCGGACTTTGAGTTGCTGCGTGCGGGCGAGCGCCTGACTTTGAGCATCAGCCCCAGCGAACGGCCCGTGCCTCAGCAACGCATGCGCCAGCGCCGTTGATGTTGACGCTTGTACAGGCTTCAACAGCTTTATTGATAGCTGCAACCCAGCACCAGTCCTTGTTTTGCAAATACTTTGTATCGCAAATCAAGGATGGGCCAAGGCTAGCAGCTCGCTTTAACCTAGCAAGAGTCTGATTTGGCATAAAAAAACCGCTGCGCCCATGGGCCTGCGGTTTTTTATGGTTTGGTGATTGCAACGCTTGAAGCGTGCGCCGCATCAAGCCTGATCGGCCTCCGCTTCTGCATCGGGCTTTTTGCTGTTCTTGGCAAACCAGCCTGCACCAATGATGCCCACCTCATACAAGATACACATCGGAATCGCCAGCGCCAGCTGCGAAATCACATCGGGCGGCGTGACCACTGCGGCAATGATGAAGGCCAGCACAATGAAATAACCCCGGAAGCTCTTGAGCTTGGCAATGTCCACCATGCCAAAGCGCACCAGCAGCATCACCACGATCGGCACCTGAAAAGCCAGACCAAAAGCCAGGTACAGCGACAAAATCGCTTCAACGTACGAGGCAATATCCGGCGTAGCGGCCACGCTGTCCGGGGTAAAGCCCTGGATGAAGCCGAACATCTTGTCCAGCACAAAGAACTGCACAAACGCAATGCCGATGTAGGCCAGCAAACTGCCAAAGCAAATCAGCGGCAGCGCAAACTTCTTTTCATGGGTGTACAGGCCAGGCGCAACGAAAGCCCACAGCTGGTACATGATCCACGGCAGCACCGCCAAAATGCCCACCATCATCAGCACCTTCAACGGCACAAAGAACGGTGAGAACACGCCCACCGCAATCAGCTTGGCATCGGGCGGCATGTGCGCCTTGATGGGCTGCGCGATGAAATCAATCAAGCCGTTGGGTCCTGGCCACAAGGCCAGCAGCGCCACCGCCACGGCAATGCCGTAAATGCAATACAAGAGCCGATCGCGCAGCTCCATCAGGTGCTGCACAAAGGGCTGCTCGGTGCCGGCCAGCTCGTCTTCTTGGGTGGATTTATCGGACATGGTCGAAAAAAAGCGCCGGGCTCAAGGCCCTGCAGATCTAGAAAAAAGCACCAGCGCTGCAGTCCCCGTGGCCACAGCGCTGTGGTTTACCTGGCCTTTGCGCGTTCAGCGCTTGGGCTTAAAGCGTGCGACCCGCGCTGCGCCGGACTGCACATGGCTGCGCACTCCGGAACGCGCTTTGTACCAACGCGGCACGGCGGCTCGCTTGAGCCGGAAGTTCTTGCCCGGGTGCTTGTAGGCCGGCGTAATGCCACTGCTGCTGTCAAAGCTGCTGTAGCTGCTGGCCTGCGTGCTGGAGCTGCTGGCGTAGTCCGACTCGAAATCGGTGGCCTCCCGCCAGTCCTTTTCGAAGTCGCTGGACGCCGTGTGCACCGATTGCTCCACATCGCGCGCCGCAGTCTCCACCGACTCCTTCATCTTCTTGAGCTCATCGAGCTCCATGGAGCGGTTGACCTCTGCCTTCACGTCAGACACATAGCGCTGCGCCTTGCCCAGCAAGGTGCCGACGGTGCGGGCCACACGCGGCAGCTTCTCGGGGCCGATGACCACCAGGGCCACGGCACCGATCAGCGCCAGCTTGGAAATACCGATGTCAATCATGCCAACGCCCTGTGCAGGTGCTTGCTGCCATGCTTACGCATCAGCTCTTTTGCTTGGCGTCGACGTCGATGGTGGTCTTTTCAGCCGCCTTGCTTTGGTCGGCCACGGCGCTCTTTTCAGCGTCGGTGGTCGTACCGCCGTCCTTCATGCCGTCCTTGAAACCCTTGACGGCACTGCCCAAGTCACCGCCCAAGTTCTTGAGCTTCTTGGTACCAAACACCAACACCACAATCAGCAGCACGATCAGCCAGTGCCAAACGGAAAACGTTCCCATGAGATTCTCCTAACGAATACGGGGCATTTTAGACGGCGACCTCGGCCTGCGCCGCCTGCATGGCCTTCGGTCTGTAACTTCAGTGAAATGAGGGCGTTAGCCGCGTTTCCAAGGACGTGGGCCACCCATGACGTGAACATGCAGATGGTGCACTTCTTGTCCGCCTTCGGCACCCGTGTTGACCACTATGCGAAAGCCTCCGTCAGGATAGGGATTGCAACCTTGCTCAGCCGCCAGCTTGGGGGCCAACAGCATGATTTTGCCCAGCAAGCCCTGGTCCTCGGCAGTTACGTGGGCCATGGACACAATGTGCTTTTTAGGCACGATCAGAAAGTGCACGGGCGCGGCCGGGTTGATATCGTGAAAAGCAAACAGCTCTTCGTCTTCGTAGACCTTGCGGCTGGGAATCTGGCCGGCGGTGATTTTGCAGAAGATGCAATTGGCGTCGTGGTGGCTCATTCTCTCAATTCATTCGTTGTTCTTGCTGGCGCCTGCGCGGCGCATCACGCATTGTCCACAATCTGCAGCGTTTGGCGCACGCCAACATCGCTGCGGTGATCATGCACCCATTGTTGCCCTTGGGCACGACCCAATTCAAACAATTTGAGCAAAAAGCCCATATCCACGCGCGACTTGCTGGCCGCGCCAAAACGTGCCAGTGCCGCGCCGCCATCGATGCGGTGCAGCCGCACGCTTTTGTAACGTTCAGGGTCCAGCCGCCCTTCGGCCAGCAAGCGCCGTACAAAATCGATGGCGCGCAGCTCGCTGAGCAAACCCGCGTTGAACATCACCTCGTTGGTGCGCTCCCAGATTTCGCTGGCAGTTTCCGGCAGGTGAGGATGCTCGATGGGGTTGATCTGCACCAGCAGCATGTCGCTGCAATCGGTGCGGTAGATCAGCGGATACAGCGCCGGGTTGCCTGAAAAGCCCCCGTCCCAGTAATGCTCGCCGTCGATTTCCACCGCCTTGTACAGCTGCGGCAAGCAGGCCGATGCCATGATGGCGTCGGCACTCAGGCGCTCACCGCTAAAAATTTCGCCTTTTCCAGTACGCACATTGGTAGCGCAGACGAACAAAAGCGGCATGTGTGGCAAGGCCCATGCTTGAGCGAGCATGCCAAAGTCAATCGTGTGCTCGAGCAACTGGCGTAGTGGGTTGATGTCCAGCGGATTGGTCTGGTAGGGCGAGAGAAATTGGCTGACCACACCCATCAGCGGGTTGCTGGCCACAGGCACGCCCATGGTGAAGGCTCCCATGGCACCCACGCCGTGCCACAGCTTGGCCAAGGTATCGCGTGCATGCTGACAGGCAGCAGTGTGGCGGGCGCTGGCATCATGCGGCGCCTCTAACGCACCCAAGGCATAGCCATGGGCCAGCGCAATGGCGTTCATGGCCCCGGCGCTGGTGCCACTGATGCCCGGAAAGGCAAAGCCGCCGTCTTCGAGCAGCGCATCCAGCACGCCCCATGTGAACGCCCCGTGCGAGCCTCCGCCTTGCAGTGCCAAATTCAGGCATTGGGGCGCAGGCGCTGGAAAGGCTGTCATAGAGGAGCGAGCGCTGCGAACTGTGGGTTACACAGGCAGCGGCTGCTGCTGGTTCATGGCCATCATGCCGCGCACGATGCGATAGAGGAACCACAGCGAAATCAGGCACCAGGCAATCCATCCGGGGATGAAAAACAGCAGCCACAGCGGCGCCGTCACCACGTAGAGCACCCCGGCCCAAATCACGCTGCGCAGGCGCCAGCTGAAGTGGGATTCGTGCCACGTGCCTTGGGCATCCGAGCGTTTGACCAGATCGATGACCAACGCGATCAGCAGCACGGCGATGCTCACCTGCGCCCCCGGAATGACTGCCGCGACAGCCACAACCAGGTGCAGCACATAGCTGATCCAGCCCCAAGCCTTGAGGCCGTCCATGGTGGCGCGATCCACAGCGCGTGCTTCGATGATGTCATGCTCGGGATGGTTCACTCGGCTTTTCCTTCCTGCGCGGCCCTTTCCTTGGCTTTGCGCAATGCTTTTTCTTCCAAACCGCTGGTGCCTTCACGGCGCTCCAGCTCGGCCACGATGTCGGCGGGCGTGAGCCCATAGTGCGACAAGGCAATCATGGAGTGAAACCACAAGTCCGCGACTTCATAAAGGAGTTTTCCT
Source organism: Comamonas sp. (assembly GCA_051887595.1). GTDB lineage: Bacteria > Pseudomonadota > Gammaproteobacteria > Burkholderiales > Burkholderiaceae_C > Comamonas. The sequence continues at coordinate 1,222 of JBJEZV010000149.1, read as the reverse complement.
TTGTCAGCGCCAGCGTCCACGTCCTTGGCGGCCATGACGACTTCGGTGGCTTCTTCGCCAATCTTCTTCAAAAAGGCATCCGGGCCTTTGTGCAGCAAACGCGCCACGTAGCTTTTTTCGGGATCGCCCCCGTTGGCGGCTTTGCGGCTTTCGATGACGGCGGCCAGACGGGCCAAGCCGCCTTCCACCGAAACAGTTGAGGATTCAGACATGGCTTTATTTGTAGATGGATGCGGGATCTTTCAAGACCGGATCAATAGCTTGCCATTGGCCGTCTTGTAAGACGCTGTAAAAACACGAGTGGCGCCCGGTATGGCAGGCAATGCCGGGCGTGTGCCCTTCTTGGGTGATTTTCAGCAAGATGACGTCGTTGTCGCAATCGATGCGAATTTCATGCACCACCTGCACATGGCCCGATTCTTCACCCTTGAACCACAGCTTGCCACGCGAGCGGCTGTAGTAGACGGCGCGCTGCAGCGCAGCGGTTTTTTCCAGCGCTTCGCGGTTCATCCAGGCGAACATCACCACATCTCCCGTGGCTTGCTCCTGCGCAATCACAGGCACCAAGCCTTGCGCATCCCACTTGACTTGATCGAGCCAGCTCATGCTTTTCCTTTGAAATTAATAGCTATCAGCCTTTGATTTCATTGATTTTGCAAGTCTTTTATATTGCGAACCCAATAGATTCAAAGGCAAGTTGCTCTGCTTTTTACAGGCGCACCGGTATACCGCGCTCACGCATACGCTGCTTGGCTTGCTGCACCGTGTATTCACCGTAGTGAAAGATGCTGGCTGCCAGCACCGCATCCGCACCGCCTTGCTGCACACCGTCGGCCAGGTGGTCGAGGTTGCCCACGCCGCCCGAGGCAATCACCGGCACGCCCACAGCGTCAGACACGGCGCGTGTGAGCGCCAAATCAAATCCGCTCTTGGTACCGTCTTTGTCCATGCTGGTCAGCAAAATCTCGCCCGCGCCGCGCTGCGCCATTTCTTCGGCCCAGCGGATCACGTCCAGCCCCACGTTCTTGCGACCGCCATGGCTGTACACATCCCAACCCGGCCCCATGGGCGTGCCGCCGGGGCCAATGCGCTGCTCGTCCTCGGGCGTGCGGCGTTTGGCGTCGATGGCCACCACAATGCACTGCGCGCCGTACTTGTCGCTGCAGGCGTTGATGGTCGAAGGATTGGCAATCGCTGCCGAGTTGAAACTGGTTTTGTCCGC
>JBJEZV010000148.1:2517-11877 GCA_051887595.1 Comamonas sp. | reverse complement strand
GGGAGTCGCGGTGGCTGACTTCACCTTGGAAAACAATGGTCACCGTCTCAAATCCGCGGTGCGGATGGGCGCCGACACCATGAGGCTTTGCACGGGGCTCGAATGCATAGGGACCCGCGTGGTCCAGTAGCAAAAAAGGGCTGATACGTGAACCATGGCGGTTGTAGTCAAACAAAGTCCGCACGGGAAATCCATCACCGACCCAGTGCTGAGAAGGTGGGCTGTAGATGCTTTGGACGGACTTGTGCATGTGGGACTCCTGCAGGCAACAATACTGATGTGCCTGAGGGAGTACTTTGCCAGTGCAACGAATGCAGCATAAGTCTGCAAAATAGGACTACATCGTTCTATCAGGTGAACGATAAAAATACTCAGGCAGGCCGTTTTGCAAACTCATTTTCCAAAAAATCAAGCAGTGCACGCACGGCAGGCAGCAAGCCTCTCCGGGATGGGAACACGGCATGAACCACGGCAGAGCGTGCTTGCCAGTGTGGCAGTATCTGCACCAAACGCCCTTGTTCTAGATCATGCTGCACCAACGCCCTTGGCAGCATCGCTACACCCACTCCTTGCAGTGCAGCACGCCACAGGGCAATGCGGTCGTCCGTGATCATGCGTGGACGCGTAATGATGCGGGCAATAGCGCCATCGGTACTTGTTAATTCCCAGCTGTATTCACGTGCCCCTTGTTGAGAGCCTAAGCTGGGCCACTGGCTCAAGTCGGCAATCGTAGGCTCTCCACCCATGCGGTTGATCAGATCCGGGCTGGCCACAAGTGTTTGATGACTGTCGCTCAGCACTTTCATGACAAGGTCGCTGTCTTCCAGCGGCGGAAACCGTACGCGGATGGCCAAATCCAGCCCTTCCTGAATCACGTCGACCCGCCGGTTAGTGCTTTCAACTTGCAGTTCGACCTCAGGACACTGCGCCAGAAAACGTCCCAGCACGTCACCCAGGTGGTAATCCAGCAGTGCTGTGGGGCAGGACATTCGCACAATGCCGCGCGGCGCTGCTTGTGAGTTGGCTACCAAAGACTGTGCTGCTTCGGCCTCTACCAACATGGCCACACAACGCTGGTAATAGGCTTGACCAATGTCCGTGACTGCAAAGCGACGTGTGGAACGCTGCAGCAGCCGCACGCCCAAGCGCTCTTCCAGCAAAGCGATGCGCCGGGAGAGCTTGGACTTGGGTTGATTCAATGCCCGCCCGGCAGGCGCAAATCCACCGTGTTGTACGACTTGCACAAAAAAGTACAAGTCATTGAAATCCATCGAAGCAGGAAATTGAAAAGACATGACCGCCTCACTCAAATCGAGCCACTTGCACCGCGCAGTCATAAAACGCCGGAGCACGTCCCATGTCGGTGAGCTGCTGGTGCGTGAGCTCGTTGACATTGGTGCCATTGGCGCCATCTTTGCGCCACCAGATACCGAGGCCCACCACTACACCGGCCCGGGCGCGGCCGTTGATTGCAGCGTGGCAGACATAGCTGCCGCGCGCATTGAACACGCGCACGGTATCTCCGTTGGTAATGCCGCGCGCAGCGGCATCGTCAGGGTGCATCTCCAGCAGGGGGCGGGTTTCCAGGCGACGCAGGCTGTCTACATTGACAAACGTGGAATTCATGAAGTTGCGCGCGGGCGGCGAAATCATGGCCAGCGGAAACAATGGCGTGGGCTGCTCGTAATTGGGCACGTAATCGGGCAGTGGATCGGCACCGCTGCGCGCCAGAGCGTCGCTGGTGAATTCGCAACGGCCAGAAGGCGTCATGAACCCACCTTGGGCAAATGGCGCTTCGGGCAGCGGTTGCTGGGTAAAGCCTTGGGCCAGCAACTGCGCAAAATCGATGGTGGTGCCTTCCAAGGCTTGGCGACACAGAACTTCATCGCTGTCGTGGAAATGCGCTGCGTCAAAAGCTGGGTCGTAACGTGCCATGTGGGCTGCCAGTTCGCGAAAGATCTGCGCATTGCTCTTGGCCTGACCCAGCGGCGCAATCGCTGGCTGGTTCAGCAGCACATCGGTATGACCGTAAGTGGTGTGGATGTCCCAATGCTCCAGCTGCGTGGTTGCGGGCAAGACATAGTCGGCATGGTCAGCGGTGTCGGTCATAAAGTGCTCGACCACCACCGTGAATAGATCTTCACGCGTCAGACCTGCTGCCACCTGGCCCGAATGCGGAGCCACGGCCAGCGGGTTGCTGTTGTAGACCACCAAGGCCTCGATGGCGGGCTGTGCCTGCAGCAGCGCATCACCAATGGTGCTCATGTTGATGCTGCGGGGGCGGCGTGCGCCCAAGAGCTGCGGCAACTGCAAGCGGGCGCGATTGGCTGGTGAATACGAAGATGCCGACAGCAGCAAACCGCCTGCACGGTGGCGCCACGCACCGACCAATGCAGGCAAGCAAGCAATGGCGCGCACGGCATTGCCGCCGCCGCGTGTGCGCTGCATGCCATAGTTCAGGCGAATGGCGGCAGGCCGCGTAGTGCCATAGTCGCGGGCCAGCTGCACAATGTCTTCCACCTCCAGGCCACACACTTGAGCGGCTCGCTGCGGCGGCCATTGCAGTGCGCGGGCCTTGAGTTCTTCCCAACCGAGTGTGTACTGGGCGATGTAGTCGTGATCGAGCCAGTCATTGCGGATCAGCTCGTGCATCAGCGCCAACGCCAAGGCGGCGTCGGTGCCGGGGCACAACTGCAAATGCATGTGGCATTTTTCGGCCGTCTCAGACTTGCGCGGATCAATGCACACCAGCTTGGCGCCGTTGCGTTTGGCTTGCTGCGCCAGTCGCCAGAAATGCAAATTGCTGCTGATGGCATTGCTGCCCCAAATCACAATGAGCTGGCTTTCGGCAAAAAACTGCATGTGCATGCCGTACTTGCCGCCGTAGGTGTGCTGCAGCGCTTCACTGCCCGCGCTGGCGCAGATGGTGCGGTCCAACAAGCTCGCGCCCAGTTGGTGAAAAAACCGCCGGTCCATGCTCTCACCCTGCACCAGTCCCATGGTGCCTGCATAGCTGTAGGGCAAGATGGCTTCGGGCTCACGTTGGGCGATGTGATGCAGGCGCTGGGCAATATCGCTCAACGCCTCGTCCCAGGTGACGGGCGTGAACTGGCCGCTGCCTTTGGGCCCGCTGCGCTTGAGCGGGGTGAGCACACGCGAGGGGTGGTAAGTGCGTTCGGTGTATTTGCTGACCTTGGCGCACAGCACGCCATCGGTCATCGCATGCGCAGGGTTGCCCTGCACGCGGGTGGCGACGCCATCGTGCACGGTGGTCAGCAGTGAGCAAGTGTCAGGGCAGTCGTGGGGGCAGGCACCCAAAATGGTGCGGGGCTCGGCAGCGGTCATGGGGTCATCCAAAAGGGCAAGCTGCATTATGGACAGCGCCAGCGCGGCGCACGATCTTGAGTTTGCGAACGATCGTGCTTTTTGGCTACACTGCGGCCATAAACATTCCCATAGGAGACCTGTTCATGTCCGATTTGCAAGCTGCTTTCGACGAAGCCGTTAAAAACTCCACCACGCTGAGCGAGCGCCCCGACAACGCCACTTTGCTCAAAATTTACGCGCTGTACAAGCAAGCCACAGAAGGCGACAACGAAGCCAAAAAGCCCAGCTTCACCGACATGGTGGCACGTGCCAAGTGGGATGCGTGGGAAAAGCTCAAGGACATGTCCGCCGACGATGCCAAGCAGCAATACATCGATCTGATCAATTCCCTGCGCTAATGCCGTGCCGGTAGGTGCCGGCAAATCTTAATAATCCATAGCTGCTTCCCATTGACCAGCAATGTTTTTAGATAGTTTTGTGTCTGAAAACGTTGCTATTCAAAGGAAAGCAGCTATATTTTTTGCTTTTAAGCGGCTTGCACCATGGCATCGAACTGTGCGTGCAGCTTTTCTTCAATGGTCGACTGAAACATGGCCGCCAAAAAGCCCAGCTCGGCATGGAGTTCCAGTCGCTCAGCCGTCACTTGCAAAGTGCCATCCATGCCGTTGCCGCTGAAATGCAGCACATCGCTGGCTTGGCCCGCTTCGTAGCGGCATTGCACGCCAAATTTGGCGCTGGCTTTGTCGGCCCACTGTTGGGCATGGGCGCGGGCCGCAGGCAGGCCCAGTTGGTGTTGGCGTTCGATGTGAATGTGCGACACAGACAATCCTTGAAGCTGAAAAGCGAAAAAGAGCCGCGATGATAAAAGTCCAGCAGTCACCATGGCGGGCACAGGGCACCTACACTGGCGGCTGTTTTTGTTGAAAGCTGCTGCGCGCTATGGATTTACTCACCTGGATTGTCATCGTCTCGATCGCTGTCTACGTATTGCAAACCACGGAACATCGCCGTCGCGTGCGTCTGCTGGGAGCGCACCTGGCACCCACGCAGGTAGAAAAGCTGATGGGCGGATTGATCGATGGCTATATGCGTGCGCTCGATGAAACCGATGCGGCACGCCGCCAGCAGGTCTGGGCCATCTTGGGCAATAGCGAAAAAACCTTGGCAGACCAGTTGCAGCGACTGGCCGATACTTTTTCCCAAGAAAATGCAGCCGATACCCGCGTGAGTACCTTGCCCCTGGCGCTGCCGTACTTTGACCGCCTGATTCCCTCGCACACCTTTGACATGCGCGAAGCCTTGAAAATGCATGCGCAAGCCGTGCGTGCGGCGTGCGCGCCAGACGATGTGGATTTGTCCACGCGCAAAGCCATGGCCTTCACCATGACGGCCGAACTGCTGCTCTTGCAGCACACCTGCCACTGGTTTTGCAAGTCGCGCACCGTGGCGTCGATGCGTTTGTTGGCACGCCAGAAAACCAGCTACGAACAGGTGCTGCAGTCGGTGTCCAAAAACACACGCCAAGCCTACGAGCGCCTGCTGCAAGGCCGCTGATCGGCGCACACAGCCCAGCGGCGCTGTGAGCTGCTGACCGTGCCATGGCGCCGCGCAGGTGTTGGATTTGTGCTGATTGACGAGCGGCAGTCCGCACCAAAGAATGGCACGCATGAAATACCTGCTTGCTGAATTGGAACGTCGGCTCGCTGCACTGCCTGTCAGTGTGATGGTCGATCTGCCTTCGGGCCAACGCATTGGCCCTGCACAGGCGGATGTTCATGTGGTGCTGCGCTCACCCGCTGCCTATACCGCGCTTGCAGAGGGCCAGATTGGCTCGCTGGGTGCGGCAGTGGTGGAAGGTTGGGTTGACCTGCAAGGCCGGATGCGCGATGTGATGACTGCGGCGGTCGGCATGCTGCAAAGCGATCCGGTGCGGGGCACGGCCAGTTGGTGGTCGCAAACCATGCACCGCGCACGTTCCATGGCTTTGCACACGCTGGAGCGCGATGCCCAGCAAATCCAGTTTCACTACGACCTCTCCGACGATTTTTATGCGCTGTGGCTCGATCCGCTGCGGGTGTATTCGTGCGCGTACTACCGCGATGCAGACATGACGCTGGCGCAGGCGCAGGAGGCCAAGCTCGACCACATTTGCCGCAAGCTCGATTTGCGCCCGGGCGAGCGCATGCTGGACATTGGCTGCGGCTGGGGCGGGCTGATTTTCTGGGCCGCCAAGCACTACGGCGTGCGTGCCAAAGGCATCACGCTCTCGCACAACCAACACCGCTACGCCCAAGAAATGATCGCCCGCGAAGGGCTGGCCGGGCAGGTCGAGGTGGAGTTGCGCGACTACCGCGAAGTGCAAGATGCCAGCTTTGACAAACTGGCTTCCGTGGGCATGTTCGAGCACGTGGGCCACGCCAACTTACCGGCGTATTTTGCGAGTGTGCAGCGGTTGTTGCGACCCGGAGGCATGGCCTTGATCCACGGCATTACCGCAGGGGGCACACGCAATCGCCAGCTGGGTGCGGGTATGGGCGAATTCATTGGCCGCTATATCTTTCCCGGCGGAGAGCTGGTGCACGTGAGTGCCGTGCTGCATGACATGGCCGAAGCTGGGCTGGAGATGGTCGACACCGAAAACCTGCGCCCCCACTATGCGCGTACGCTGTGGGCATGGTCTGACGCACTGGAAGCCCAATTAGCAGATGCACATGCGGTGCTGCAGGCGCAAACTGATGCCCAGCGTGCCGAACGTGCGTTGCGCGCTTATCGGTTGTATCTCGCAGGCTGTGCCATGGGGTTTGAGCAAGGTTGGATGGGCTTGCACCAAATGCTGGCTGTGCGCCCCGATGGGAATCTGACAACCGGTAGCATGCGCGGCGCACAATCGGACTATCCGTTCCAACGCCACTACATGTACCCCCGAGGATAAGCACCATGGCCTACACCTTCCAATCACGCGCGACGGCAGATCTCATCATGCTGCAATCGACGGCTGAGCAGATCTTGAAGTTGCTGGAGCGTCCGCTCGGCGAGCCAGGGATTTTCACCGTCGAGCAAATTCCGGGCATCTTGGCCCAACTGGATGCAGCAGTGGCCGACGACGATGTTCGTCGTCAAGCGCTGCAAGATGCGTCCAATTCGGAGGCGCCAGAAGATGCTTCAGACAGAGCCGCGACTGCGGCAGAGTTGGGCGCGATCAGCCTGCGCCAACGTGTGGTGCCGCTGGCCGACATGCTGCGCCGCAGTGCGGCTGAAGGCAAAGCAGTTACCTGGAAAGTCTGAATACAGCCGCCATAGAGCGGGATACAAAAAGGCCTGAAAGACATCGCTTTCAGACCTGTGATGCCGCCGAATAGGCGGCTTACTTATTTAGTAAAAGCAGATCAATCAGCGTATTGGCCAGCCGCCTTGATCACTTTGCCCCAGCTTTCAATTTCTTTGGCCACAAACTTTTTGTGCTCTGCAGGCTCAACGCGGTTGTCCGCCACCACCACAGCGCCCAAGCCTTCTTGCTTGCGGATGAAGTCTGGGTCTTTCACTGCCTGCTTGAGCGCTTCATTGAGCTTGGTTAGCACAGCGGCAGGTGTGCCTTTGGGGGCATACAGGCCGTGCCACACAGTCACGTTAAAGCCTTTGAGGCCCGAAGAATCCAGCGTGGGCAAATCTTTAAGCGCAGGAGCCTTGAGCTGCTGTAGCGTGGTCACACCGTAGGCCTTGACCTTCTTGGCTTCAATTTGCGAAGAGGTATTGGTGGTCTGGTCGCACATCAAATCGATGGTGCCACCCATCAAATCGGTAATGGCAGGCGCGGCGCCCTTGTATGCCACGGGCGTCATCTGTACGCCCAGTGCACTTTGGAACATCAGGCCGCACAAGTGGCCCGCCGAGCCCAAGCCTGAGTGGCCAATGTTGATCTTTTCCTTGTCGCGATTGATCATCTCGCGCAGCTCGGCAAAGTTGTTGGCGGCGAGGTTGGGCTTGCCAATGACGGTCATGGGCACATCGTTGACGATGCCCAGATATTCAAAGTCATTGAGCACATCAAAGGCCAGCTTGCGGTAGAGCGTGGGCATGGTGGACATGCCGATGTGGTTCACGAGCAGGGTGTAACCATCAGGGTTGGCTCGCGCCACTTTAGCGGTGCCGATGGAGCTGCCAGCGCCCCCTAAGTTTTCAATTACCACCGTAGTGCCGCCCAAGGGCTTGCGCATGGCTTCTGCCAAATCGCGCGCGACACGGTCGGTGGGACCACCGGCAGCGAAGGGGACCACGATGGTGATGCTTTTGCCATCCGCTGGGAAGTTCTGTGCCGAAGCACCCAGGGCGGTAACGGTAGCGGCCAGTGCGATAGCGGTGACGCGGAAAGTTCGAGACATTGTGTGTTCTCCAAAAAATGCTTGTAGTTGCTCTTGCATGCTAGAAAAGGCCGCCGTATTTGAGGCTCCGCATATTCCCTGACGCGGGCCGCTAAAACACGATTGGTTGGTGCGTAAAGTGCGATTCGTAAGCTTGTTTTTTGATGCTGTATGTGTGTAGGAAGCAGCGCGAGCGTGCACTGATGTAAGCACTGGGGGGGGTGATCGTTTTTTATTGGGATGCATGGCTGTGTGGTGCGCCTAGAACGGCTTGGACGCCAACTGGCTGTGCGTGCCGCTCGTGGCAAACCCCGATGACTGGCTGCAGCCGCTGTTACATGCTGGTTGTCTTATGAGTGCCCGAACTTCTTTGTACCTGCGCCGTCGCACCGCTACACCAGAAGAACTGGATGCGGTTCCTTGGATGCATGTGCTTGAGCCGCACGAGCGTGCCCAGGCCAGCAACGCATTGCTGGTGACTGAAGCGGGTGCTGGAGAGTACGTGTGCACTGTAGGCAAACCTGTCCATTACTGGTTTGGTTTGATCGACGGACTGCTGAAAATGAGCGCTGAAAAGGCCGATGGCAGCACCATGACGTTTGCGGGCATTCCACCGGGCGGCTGGTTTGGTGAGGGCGCCTGCCTGAAAAAAGAACCCTATCGCTACAACTTGCAGGCTTTGCGCAAAAGTGTGATTGCGGGTGTGCCCCTAGAGACTTTCGATTGGCTGCTGGACCATTCGCTGGGCTTTAACCGTTTCATCATGAACCAGCTCAATGAGCGGCTAGGCCAGTTGATTGCAGCGCGTGAGATTGACCGCATCGGCAATCCCGATGTGCGTGTGGCACGCAGCCTGGCTGCACTGTTCAACCCGGTGCTGTACCCCGGGGTCGGCAGTTTGCTGCGCATTACCCAGCAGGAGTTGGCTTATTTGGTGGGGCTGTCACGCCAGCGCGTCAATGAAGCCTTGTCTACCTTAGAAGCGCATGGCGCGATCCATGTGGAATATGGGGGGCTGCGGGTGATGGACTGGCAGGCCCTGCGCGAAGGCCGCTTTGAGGCGCTGCCCGGCACAGACGCATCTGCTGGACCCGAGCGCGCCAGGGCATAGGCTGACTGTTGAGCAAGGCTGTGCAAGCGGGGAGACAATAGCGGCCTAACTCCAAGAGCCGACATGTCTTCCAAAGACCACCCCCATTTCCGCGGCCCCTCATCTGAGGATGACCGCCGTTCCGCCCCTGCCGGTGATCGCCCTGCCCGCGGTCCCCGTGGAGGCGATGAGCGCCGCCGTGGCGCCGACGCTCCACGCGATGCGCGTGGCCCCCGCCGCGAAGGCGGTTTTGGTGGCGCAGACCGCCCCCGTTTTAACCGCGACGAGCGCGGCCCACGTCCTGAGCGCAGCTTCGGTGATCGTCCACGCCGTGAAGAAGGCGGCTTTGGCAGCAGCGACCGCCCTCGTTTCAACCGCGATGAGCGCGCACCCCGTCCGGAGCGCAGCTTTGGCGACCGTCCACGCCGCGAAGAAGGTGGCTTTGGCCGCAGCGACCGTCCTCGTTCCAATGACGAGCGCGGCCCACGCCGCGAAGAAGGTGGCTTCGGTCGCTCGGACCGTCCTCGTTTCAATGACGAGCGCGGTCCACGCCGTGAAGGTGGTTTTGGCGGCGGTGATCGCCCC
>JBJEZV010000148.1:0-2417 GCA_051887595.1 Comamonas sp. | reverse complement strand
CAATGACGAGCGCGGTCCACGCCGTGAAGGTGGTTTTGGCGGCGGTGATCGCCCCCGCTTTAACCGCGATGAGCGCGGCCCACGTCCAGAGCGCAGCTTTGGCGACCGTCCACGCCGCGAAGAAGGTGGCTTTGGTCGTTCGGACCGCCCCCGTTTCAATGACGAGCGCGGCCCACGCCGTGAAGGTGGTTTTGGCGGCGGCGATCGCCCCCGCTTTAACCGCGATGAGCGCGCACCGCGTCCAGAGCGCAGCTTTGGCGACCGTCCACGCCGTGAAGAAGGTAGCTTCGGTTCGTCTGAGCGCCCCAGCTTCCGCAAGGATGGTGAGCGTCCTGCACGCCGCGAAGGTGACCGTCCACGTATGAACCGTGATGAGCGAGGCCCACGTCCCGAGCGCAGCTTTGGCGATCGCAAGCCTGCCTTTAACAAAGGCCCACGCAAGGACGGTGGTGATCGCGCCGGCCGTGGTGAGCCACAGTTCGAGCGCTCGTTTGTGCCCCGTGAAGGTGAAGAGCGCCGCTCGTTTAGCGGCATTCGCACCTATCGTGCACCTGCTGCGTTGAAGGGCAAATCGGCCCCGGTCAAGGTGATCCGCGGCGAAGACGACGACAAGCGTTAAGCACCAAAAGCAGATAAACATAGCTATCTGCCTTTGAACTGATGGGTTTTGCGATATAAAACATTCGCAAAACGAGAAAGGGAGCTGGCCAACAGCTCCCTTTTTTATTGTTTTGAAGGTGTGGCCGGGCTTTAGCGCTCTTCGTGCCCTGCCAACAAGGTTTGGTAAATCACCGCACCGATCACGGCGCCCACCACGGGCGCAAGCCAAAACAGCCACAGCTGCTGCAGAGCGATCTCCGGGCCAAACAGTGCCACACCGGTCGAGCGCGCGGGATTGACCGAGGTATTGGTCACGGGAATGCTGATGAGGTGAATCAACGTCAGGCACAAGCCAATCGACAAGCCTGCAAAACCAGCCGCTGCACGCCGTGCGGTTGCGCCCAAAATGACGATCAGAAAAATAGCTGTGAGCACAATTTCGGCCGTCAGTGCGGCGCCCAGTCCATAGCCGCCGGGCGAATGGGTGCCGTAGCCGTTGGTGGCAAAACCGCCCAAATCGGCATTGGCGCGACCTGAGGCGATCAGGTACAAGATAGCGCCGCCCACGCACGCCCCCAAGACCTGCGCCAGCACATAGCCGGGCAGCTCACGCCAGGCAAAACGCCCACCCATGGCCAGCCCCACGGAGACAGCGGGGTTGAAATGCCCGCCAGAAATAGGCCCCAAGGCATAGGCGCCTGTCAGTACCGTCAAGCCAAAAGCCAGCGACACGCCCAGCAAACCAATACCGACTTCGGGATAAGCAGCTGCCAGTACAGCGCTGCCGCAGCCGCCCAAGGTCAGCCATAACGTGCCGATGAATTCGGCAGACCATTTTTGCAAGTGCGAGTGCATGACGATGCTCCTGTGAGATAACGCAGGAGGTCATGCTAGATATTTAGTTTGCCTATGGGATGTTTGTAACTGTCAAAAAACATCAATGATGGAAATGCCTCGCCCAGACAAAGTCTCCAGCAGCGCACTCATGACCAGCGCTGTGGGACAGCTATGGGGCCATTGCTAGGCCATAAGACGTGCGATTGGATATCGGCCAATTGCGAGCAGCCCAAGTGGGCCATTGCCAGCTCCAGTTCGGCACGCAGCAGATGCAGCAGATGGGCCACGCCGAGCATGCCCGCCGTGGCCAGCGCGTGCAATTGCGGGCGCCCCACCAGCACGGCCGAGGCGCCCAAGGCCAAGGCTTTGACCACGTCGGTGCCGCAGCGCACCCCGCTGTCTAGCAGCAGCGGCACCTTGGGGCCGAGGGCTTGCGCTATCGCAGGCAGCACTTCCAGTGGGCTGACCACACCGTCCAGCACCCGTCCGCCATGGTTAGAGAGGATGAGGGCATCAACGCCACAGGCCACAGCCTGTATGGCCTGTTGCGGCGACAACACGCCTTTGACGATCAGCGGCAGCTGTGTCTGTGCACGTAGCCAGCGCAGATCGTCCCAGGTCGGGATTTGCTGCTGCAGCGGTGTGCCAAACAAGATGGGGCCTTGCAACGCGCTGGTGTGGGTTTGCGTGGGCATGCCCTGCAAATTGACGGCCTGTACATCGGCAGGCAACGCAAAGCTTGAGCGCTTGATGCTGGCGTCGACCGTCAACACCAGCGCCGTGTAGCCTGCCGCTTCCGCACGCCTCACCAGCTCCAAACTGTGCGCGCGCTCGGCCTGCAGGTACAGCTGAAACCAGCGCGGCCCTGCATGGCCTAGCTCTTGGGCTGCTCCATCTGCCGCTTGCGCAATCGCCTCCAGCGAATAGCTGGACAGGGTGCTGACCACCATGCCTGCTTGCAGTGCCATGGCTGCCTGAGC
>JBJEZV010000147.1:0-1568 GCA_051887595.1 Comamonas sp. | reverse complement strand
AAGCCCGGCAAGGCCACAAACTGCACGGCGCGCTCGCCCAGCCATTGCCGGATGGCTTGGTCCAAGCCTGCGCTGTCATCGGCGGCCAAGCTGTCGCCCTGCGTAACAGCCAAAGGGTGCTGCGGGCTTACATCAGCTTCTGGCTGGGGTGCAGGTTCTGTAGTTTCGGGCGCAGCGGGTTCAGGCACTGGCGCAGGTACCGCTTGTGGCAATGCAGCCGGTTCCTGCACCGCTGCTGGCGCTGTCGATGTCGCTCGCTCACTAGCAGCCCACTGCTCACGGGCCCACCAGCCACCATATCCGGCAGCAGCGATGCCCAAAATTACCAGCAGCCATTTGGTGGTGCTGGGGCTTGAAGAGGATGGTGGTACACGACGTTGTCCCGGGGGACGCAGATCATGATCGGTCATGGCGCTCCTTGTTGCATCGGCTGCGCAGTGATGGCTTTGAAGCAGCCCTGCGCACCGGCCCATCCTACCGTGCATGTACGCACAAAAAAACCCGCAACCAATGAAGGTGGCGGGTTTTCAATTTGTAAGGCCAAGCTGGTTAAGCTTGAGGCTGCTCCTGTACTTGCTTGCGCGTGGCTTCATCGTCCATCAACTCAAACCACATGGCATTGAGCACAGCAAAAGCGGCGGCCAGTAGCAGGCCCAAAATCCAAGCGAAATACCACATGGGGGCTTCCTTTCCGTATTCAAAATATTCAAATATGTAGCTATTAGCCTTTGTATATCAACGTTTTCAGATACAAACTACTCTGAAAACATTGTGTATCAATGGCTAATAGCTCTCTTTTTAATAAGCGTGGCCTTTGCCTGCTTCAATCTTTTCAGCCTTGACCTTGCCGCGCATGATGTGGAACACCCAACTGGTGTAGGCCAAGATGATGGGCATGAAAATCACGGTCGACACCAACATGATGAACAGCGTCAGATGGCTCGACGAGGCATCCCACACCATCAGGCTAAATCGAGGGTCCACCGAGGAAGGCAAGATGAAGGGGAACATGGACACGCCCACGCTCAGCACAATGCCAGCAATGGCCAAACCGCTGCTAAGCAATGCCAGCCATTCGCGGCGCAGGCGCATGCCCAAAGCGGCCAGCAAGGGCATCAACACGCCCAACGCAGGCACGATCCACAATGCAGGCTGCTTGGCGTAGTTGATCAGCCAAGCGCTCTCACCTACCGCAGCAGACTTGAGCAGCGGATTCGATGGGCCGGTGGTAGACATGGCTTCGGTCAACACATAGCCGTTGAGGCCAGTGAGCCAGCCGCCAGCCACGGCGTACAAGACGGTGGTCAACACTGCAGTCACTACACCCCAACGCACGGCACGCTGCTGCACGGCACCTTCGGTCTTAAAGACCAGCCACGCAGCACCATGCATCAGCAGCATGGTCAGCGACACTAAACCGCACAGCAAGGCAAAGGGCGAGAACAATTCAAAAAAGCTGCCATCCCAGTAAATGCGCATGTCATCAGCCAGGCGGAAAGGCACACCCAGCAGCACATTGCCCATGGCCACACCGAACACCAAAGCAGCGCCCCAGCCCGATAGCGTCA
>JBJEZV010000146.1:0-1575 GCA_051887595.1 Comamonas sp. | reverse complement strand
TTGCTCCAGGTGTCGAGGCGGTCGACATCCACAATGCGTACAGCGGGCTTCATCGAAATTTTTTTTGCTATGTTCTATAGAGCAGATAACCAGCGATAGATAAGGATTTGCGATATGAAAATATCGGAAACCATTATTTATCAATGGATTAAAGCTATGAATTGCATATTGCGCAGGCACAAATGCGCTGCCGCTGCACTATAACGAGGACGCTGCAGGAGCTATCTCTCGCACGCAAAAGCCTGTGCTTGCTGCACAGGCTTGCAGGGCATCACAGCTCTAAAAGCGCCAGCCCACATCCAGCCCGAGCTCGCGCGTGCTGTTCTTGGGCTCATAGAAACCGCGCGATGGCTCTGAGGCGCCGATCTCCAACTGGCGCCAGAACGGGCGAATGTGCAGGCCAGAGCCGTCGCTGCGCTGCTGTTGGAATTGCGCTGATAGCTCCAGCCCATGGCCATCGTTTTGTCGAAACTTCAGCCCGCCCTGCGTAGCTGCCGTTTGCGTGCCGCGCAACAAGTACCGGTACTGCAGCGCGGGCTGCAGTCGCCAAGTGGGGGACAAGGCCCAATCGTGCGCCACACCCACCAACGCAAAATAGCCTGTGTTGACACGCCGGTAGCCACCAGCAACTTGGTCCAGCTCATCCGTCAAACGGCGCCCGGCCAAGCCGCCTGAAAGTGCCAAGCCATTCCATGCAGCTGGCGCGTAGACTGCCTCAGCTTGCAGCTCCAACGCATGGCGGTCGACGCCCCAAGCCTGCAAGCTGCCATAACTTCCGCCCCAGACAGAGCCGGTGTAGTCGCTACGACCATACGCATAAGAAGCGCCCACACGTGCGCCCCAGTCACTTTTCATCGGCCACGTGGCGCGGCCATAAATGCCCAGCATATCGGCCTGCTCACGCATGAGCGGGCCACCGCGTGCATCCACCTCTTTGTAAGTTTCTCGGTAGGTGCGCGGCCCCATTTCAAGCTGCATGCCATGTGCGCCGGGTAGGCGCTGCAGCCCTGAGGTTTGTGCAACAGCGCTGGTACTGGTGGCTATCAAGCCAACAGCAAGAACGGGGGCCAAAGGCAAGACGGTGGGCATGCAGCATCCTTTAAAGAGGCTGCCTCAATGCATGTGGGCAGCGGGCGTAGACACCGAGATTGCAACAACCGCATGCGTCCCCAGCTGTCGGACGAGTCAGCATTGCGCGCAAGAGTTTTAGATCAGCGAAGCCCGATCGATTGGCAATTCCGCGCAGCAGCGCCGCTTATCGGCCAGATTGGTGAACGCCCACCAAAAACTGGCTGCACACCGATTCACTGGACGCATTCGCCACCCCTTCTTTGGGAATGCTGAGCTTGCTGGCCACCGAGCTGTATTCCCGATGCAGCGTGACCCCCGTCGCCATACCCAGTGCGCGCACTTGTTCGTTGGTCAGCATCTGGTTGCGCACCGCCTCTTGCATGGCCACACACACACTGCTCATCGCGTCATAACGCGCCACGGTGTTGGCATAAAAAAAGTAGCCCCCAGCAAAGCCGATCAGGGCAGTGATGAGGGCGATGAGGAAGACTTTGGGTTTGGTCA
>JBJEZV010000145.1:10288-12024 GCA_051887595.1 Comamonas sp. | reverse complement strand
GGCGATAGCCGATAGAATCACGTTTTTAACAGCCTCCCCCTTTTTTCCATGTCCGCTTGGGTCCTGCCGGATCACATCGCCGATGTTTTGCCCTCTGAGGCTCGGCACATTGAAGAGTTGCGTCGAGGATTACTCGATACGGCACGCAGCTATGGGTATGAGTTGGTCATGCCCCCGCTCTTGGAGTACCTGGAATCTTTGCTCACCGGCACTGGTGAAGCGCTGAATCTGCAGACCTTCAAGTTGGTTGACCAGATTTCAGGCCGTTCGCTGGGCTTGCGTGCAGATACCACGCAGCAAGTCGCGCGCATTGACGCTCACTTGCTCAATCGCCGGGGTGTGACGCGGCTGTGCTATTGCGGACCTGTGTTGCATGCGGTGCCTGATCGTCCGCGTGCCACACGCGAGCCTTTGCAATTTGGCGCAGAGATCTATGGACATTCCGGCCCGGAAGCTGACATTGAAGCGCTGAGCTTGGCACTGGCTTGTGTACAGGGCGCAGGGGTGACTGGCTTGAATGTGGATTTGGCGGATGTGCGCATCGTGCGCAGTTTGCTAGCCGGCGTGATCGTCGATCCCGCTCAGCTGGTCAAAGTGCAGGCCGCTTTGTCCATCAAGGATGCCACTGCTTTGGCAGACTTGACCAAAAACTTCCCTCAGGCTTCTCGCGAAGGTTTGATGGCGCTGCTGCAGCTGTACGGCGACGCCAAGGTGCTGGACGAGGCTGAAAAGGCCTTGGCCCGCATCCCTGGTGCCCAGCATGTGCTGCAGCACTTGAAATGGTTTGCATCGCAGTTCCCTCAGCAGAACATTACGTTCGATCTGGCGGATCTGCGCGGTTATTCCTACTACAGCGGCACACGCTTTGCCGTCTACGCACCCGGGGCCAGCGATGCGCTGGTGCGCGGTGGTCGTTACGATGAAGTGGGTGCGGTTTTTGGACGCAATCGCCCTGCGGCGGGCTTTTCACTGGACATCAAGCAACTGGTGTCGGTGGTGCCAACGCGTCCGCTGCGAGCGGCCATCCGCGCTCCCTGGGGCAACGATGCACAACTGAGTCAAGCCATTGCGCAATTGCGCAGCCAAGGCGAGACCGTGGTCTGCATCTTGCCTGGACATGAGAGTGAGGTGGACGAATTCCACTGCGACCGAGCACTGGTGCAAAGCGCCGGTCAATGGGTCGTGCAAGCCGTTTAAGGCATTTTTCAATTCATCGGATTTGAGATTATGAAAGCAACCAAAGGTCGCAACGTGGTCGTCGTCGGTACCCAATGGGGCGACGAAGGCAAGGGTAAATTGGTCGATTGGTTGACCGAAAGCGCCCAAGGCGTGGTCCGCTTCCAAGGCGGCCACAATGCAGGCCACACACTCGTCATCAACGGTGTGAAGACTGCGCTGCACCTGATTCCCAGCGGCATCATGCGCCCCGGCGTGAAGTGCTACATCGGCAACGGTGTGGTGCTGTCGGTGGGCAAGCTGTTCGAAGAAATCGAAGGCCTGGAAAAGGCGGGCGTGTCGGTCCGTGACCGTCTGCGTGTTTCGGAAGCCTGCCCCTTGATCTTGCCTTTCCACGTTGCTCTGGATGTGTGCCGTGAAGCGGCCCGCGAACAAGGCGGCGTGCAAAAGATTGGCACGACTGGCAAGGGCATTGGCCCTGCGTATGAAGACAAGATTGCACGACGTGCATTGCGCGTGCAGGACTTGAAGCACCCCGAGCGTTTTGCGACCAAGCTGCG